>JBIOVW010000238.1:0-8516 GCA_044867945.1 Nakamurella sp.
GGCCGACCGGGACCGCGCTGAACAACCCGGCTCCTCCGTCGCCGGGTTGTCTGCGCCCGGTCCTTCTGTGCTCCACGGCGGCCTCGCAGGCTCGGCCGACCGGGCCATGAACACCGTCGCGCTGGGCTGGCCGCTGGCCGCCCTGCTGGTCGCGTTGACGGCAGGCGCGGCCCTGATCGCCGGCCTTGGCGGACTGGCGGACTGGCGGTCGATGGTCATCGCCGGGGTCCGGGCGCTGCTGCAACTGCTGGCGGTCAGCGCCGTGATCGCCGTCGTCCTGCAGTCCCGCTGGCTGACTGCCGGCTTCCTGCTGGTCATGGTCGCGGTGGCGGCGGCGACCAGCGCCCACCGGATCACCGGTTCCTGGCGGCCGCGATCGTGGATCACCGTGGTGCCGATCCTGCTCGGGGTGCTCCCGGTGCTGGCCGCCATCCTGGCCAGTGGCGTCCTGCCGGCCGAGCCGGTCGCGATCCTGCCGACCGCGGGCATCCTCATCGGCGGTGCGATGACCGCGACGTCGCTGGCCGGGCGGCGCCTGGTCGAGGAGCTCACCGAGCACCGCGGCACCTACGAGGCGGGACTGTCCCTCGGCCTCACCCGGCGGGACGCGGTCACCGTGGTGGCCCGACCGGCCGCCGGGCTGGCGTTGGTACCCGGTCTCGACCAGACCCGAACCGTGGGCCTCGTCACACTCCCCGGAGCGTTCGTCGGCATGCTCCTCGCCGGGGCGTCGCCGCTGCAGGCCGGGGCGGTCCAGTTGCTGGTGTTGCTGGGCCTGCTGCTCGTGCAGGCGTTGGCCGTGGTCACCGTGGTCGAGTTGGTGTCGGCCGGCCTGCTGGCGGTCGGCAACCGGCCCCTGCCGGCCTGACCGCGGAGGCCAGTGTGGCCGCTCCGGAGGCGGATCGCCCGCCGAGGACCTCGCAGGACCGCAATCCCCCGGAAGCGGTACCGCACAGGTCACAAATGATGGCTAATATCCGCGCTCGTGACCATATCGAGTCGACCCGCGATCGTGCCGTCCGACCTCGACGATGTCGAGCGGTTCACCAAGGAATTCCTCAAGCGCCTGCAGTTCGGACAGGGTGTCGCGTTGCCCCGCGCCACCAGGAACGACCTGTACTACGCCCTGGCCCGCACCGTCCGACAGCAGCTGATGGCCCGCTGGCTGGAGACCGTGCAGCGGCAGATGCAGGCCAAGGCCAGGGTGGTCGTCTACCTGTCCGCCGAGTACCTGCTCGGCCGCCAGCTGGACAATGCCCTGCTCTCCTCGGGTCTGACCGACACCGCCGAGGAGGCCATCAAGGGCCTCGGCCTTGACATGCAGGCGATCCGGGACACCGAGACAGAACCGGGCCTGGGCAACGGCGGCCTTGGCCGGCTCGCTGCCTGCTTCATCGACTCGCTGGCCACCCTGCGCATCCCGGCGATCGGCTACGGCATCCGTTACGAGTACGGCATCTTCCGGCAGACCTTCGAGGACGGTCACCAGGTCGAGCAGCCCGACTCCTGGCTCACCCTCGGCTCGCCCTGGGAGTTCCCGCACCCGGAAATGGGGGTCAAGGTCCGGTTCGCCGGTCACACCGAGAAGTACCTGGGCGAGGACGGCCAGGAGCGCACCCGTTGGAACAACGACTGGGAGGTGATCGGGGTCCCGTACAACTACATGGTCCCCGGCTACCGCACCGGCAACGTGAACACCCTGCGGCTGTGGAGCGCCCGCGCCACTCAGGCCTTCGACCTGCATGTGTTCAACAACGGCGACTACCTACAGGCCATCCGCGCGCAGGCGTTCGCGGAGAACATCAGCAAGGTGCTCTACCCCGAGGACTCCACCCCGCAGGGCAAGGAGCTGCGGCTGCAGCAGCAGTACTTCTTCGTCGCCTGCTCGCTGCGCGATTTCCTGGACAACGTCATGCCGCCCGGGTTCGACCCGCGCAAGCTGCCCGACCGGGTGATCTTCCAGCTCAACGACACCCATCCGGTGATCGCCATCCCCGAGCTGATGCGGATCCTGGTCGACGAGAAGGACCTACCCTGGGACGAGGCCCTGGACATCTGCCGCCGGTGCTTCGCCTACACCTGCCACACCCTGCTGCCCGAGGCGCTCGAAGTCTGGCCGGTGGAGCTGCTCGGCAGGCTGCTGCCGCGTCACCTGGAGATCATCTACCGGATCAACGACGACTTCCTGGCCGAGCTGCGTGCGGCCTACCCGGACGACGAACTGCGGATCCGCAGCATGTCGATCATCCAGGAGCACCCGGAGCGGGCGGTGCGAATGGCCTATCTGGCCACCGTCGTCGGGGCCAAGGTCAACGGGGTCGCCGAACTGCACAGCCAGCTGCTGCGGGACAAGGTGCTGTCGGACTTCTCCGCCTACTGGCCGGACAAGTTCACCAACGTGACCAACGGCGTCACCCCCCGCCGGTTCATCGGCCTGGCCAACCCCGGGCTGACCGAACTGATCACCGACACCATCGGTGACGGCTGGCTGCGCGACCTCGATCGGCTGGCCGAGCTGGAGCCGCACGCCGACGATCCGGCGTTCCTGGACGCTTTCGCCGCGATCAAGGCGGGCAACCGCAAGCGGCTGGCCGAGCTCCTCGGCCGGCGGGACGGCCTTGCGCTGCCGCAGGACGCGATGTACGACGTCATGGTCAAGCGGCTGCACGAGTACAAGCGGCAGACCCTCAAGCTGCTGCACGTCGTGACGCTGTACCAGCGACTGCAGGACAACCCCGACCTGGACATCGTGCCCCGGGTGTTCCTGTTCGGCGCGAAGGCCGCCCCCGGTTACTGGATCGCCAAGCAGACCATCGCCCTGATCAACGCCGTCGGCAGGGTCATCGACAACGATCCGATCGTGGCGGGCCGGCTGAAGGTCGCCTTCCCGGCGAACTACAACGTCACGCTTGCCGAGACGCTGATCCCGGCGGCCGACCTGTCCGAGCAGATCTCGCTGGCCGGCAAGGAGGCCTCCGGTACCGGCAACATGAAGCTTGCCCTCAACGGGGCGCTGACCATCGGCACCCTCGACGGGGCGAACGTCGAGATCCTGGAGGCCGTCGGCGAGCAGAACTTCTTCCTGTTCGGGCTGACCGAGCCCGAGGTGCAGGCGATCGTCGAGTCCGGTTACCAGCCGCGGGAGTACTTCCAGACCAACCCGGCGCTGCGCCGGGCGCTAGGTGCGATCGCCTCGGGAGCCTTCTCCGACGGCAACCGGGAGACGTTCGCGCCGATCGTCGACTCGCTGCTGCACGAGGACCGGTTCCTGGCCCTGGCCGACTACCAGAGCTACATCGACGCGCAGGACCGGGTCGATCTGGCCTATGCCGACCAGCGGGCCTGGAGTCGCAGCGCGGTGCTGAACGTGGCCAGGTGCGGGTTCTTCTCCAGTGACCGGTCCATCCAGGACTACCTGGACCGGATCTGGAACGCCGCGCCGGTGGACGCCGGCTGACCGCGTCGCCGGATCGAGATCTGCCAGGGCGCGGCGTTCGTCCGGCGCCCGGCCCGAATCCGTGGATAGCCTGAGCCCCATGGTGCGCAGACGACTATCCCGCCGTGTTGCCCTCGCTGCGGCCGCCGTCGCCCTGGCGATGGTGGCCGGCTGCGGATCGGGTGGCTCCACCGAGGAGTCGTCGCCGGCCTCGTCCAGCCAGGCCCCGGTGACCGTGGCCGGCAGCGTGGTGAGCACCGCCGGCTCGTCCAACGAGGCCCAGATCGCGGTGCCAGAAGCGGTTGCCGCCGAGTGGGCCGCCCTGTCCGGGGACGACGGTGTCGAGTGGGTCGCGGTGGCCGGGGACGGCACCACCACCACCGAGCCGGTGGCCGTGGCCGGCCCCGATGCCACCGCGGCGTTCGCCGAGCGGATGAACGCGTTCCAGGCGCAGGCCCCTGGGCGGGACGCCCTGGCCGGGCTGGACGCGATCGCCTCGCCGGCAGGTTCCCCGGTGTGGGTCTTCTCTCCGCTGTTGGACACCCGCGGCTCGCTGGACATGAACCAGTTGGCATTCGATCAGTCCCCGCCGGATGTGGTGACGGCGGTGCAGGCCGCCGGTGATCTCCCGGACCTGACCGGGCGGGAGGTGAACTTCGTCGTCACTCCCGTCGCCGGGGAGCAGAACCCGCTGTCGGATGTGCAGGTCGGCTACCAGCACGCAATCTGGGAAGGCGTGGCCACAGCGGCAGGAGCAGCCAACGTGACGTTCTACGACGGCACCGGCACCGGGGCCGGCACCGGGACGATTCCGGTGGTGGCCACGCCCGATCCGACAGACAAGATCAGCTCGGAAGGGTCGGGGCCGACCCGCACCTGCACCCTGCCCACGCCGGCGCTGTTCCTGCCGAACGAGGCGACGCTGATCGACAAGGAAGCCACGCTGACCGCGCTCGGCGAGTGCGTAGGCACGGTCGACCCGAGCACCAAGATCACCGTCGAGGGGCATACCGCGGCGGTTCCGGGCGGAGATCCGCAGGGCGCTATCGACCTGTCCACCCAGCGGGCGACCGAGGTGGCCGCCCTGTTGCAGGAGGTTGGTGTGGCGCCCGAGAACATCACTTCGGTGGTGGGGCTGGGCGATTCCGCACCACTGGTGGAGCCCGCGAGCGATCCGGGAAATCGCGCGGTGGTGGTGACATTCACCTCGGCGGGTTGATCGGGAGTATCGGCCCGGAAATCGCACGGAATGCTCTGCGCCGCCCGGTTGCATTCCGCTGCATGGGATCTGCGTAAGCAGAATCGCTGAGGATCGGGCCGGCCGATGGGTGAAGGGCGGATCGGCAGCGCCTGCCTCGGACTACATGGGGCGACCGCTCCATGACGCTTCGTGGTCGTTGCGGGCAATCCTTGCGCCGAACGATTGATCTGCGCGACGCGGCGCACGGACGAGCGACCCGACTACACCCGGCTGCATATCATCGGCGGCGGCCCTCGGGGCCGTCGCTGCAAACAGTGCACCACGGTCCCAATGGAGGGAAGGAACGTGTCGATGATTTGGCCGTCCGACCGGTATCCCATCAATTGCGCGTGCGTCCGGGGCGTGCACCCGACGCGAGCCGTCCGTCAACCCGCCCGAACGGCCTGATGGGGTACCCGCCGGCTCGGACCGAGGGTCGCGGTTACCGTGGCGACGAGCCGGTCCGGGTCGACGGCCGACCGCCCGGAACCCGCACACCCGCAGCCGGCCCCCCGGGGTCCAACCGCGCAGCCGCCCGCCGGCCCCCGGCACCGCGGGCGGGTCTCGCACGGCCGCCGGATCGTCCGGGGGTCCGGAGCACCGATCGGCCGCCGGTCAGGCGCCGCGTGGCGAGCACCCCGCCGCCAACCGCTCGACCCACCCGTCGGCGGGTTCCCCTGCGCCTGGCCATCGCCCTGCTGCTCACCGTCGGGGCGGTGGTGCTGCTCGGTGCGACCGACGAGCCGGCCCGGTCGACCGGCCAGGCCGATACCGGCTGTGGATCGGGCGCGCCGGTGGCCGATTTGAGCCCGGTGCAGTCCCGCAATGCCCGGATCATCACCCGGGTGGCCGTCGACCGCGGCCTGGACCGGCGGGCGGCGCAGATCGCGGTCGCCACCGCCCTGGCGGAGACCGGGCTGGTCAACTTCGCGAATGACGGCACGTCGGAGCTGTTCGCGTCCGAGATCGATCGCCCGCTCAACGACATCGAACGCGCGGTGGCCCGCCGATCGCTGGACTACCCGCACGACGAGGTCGGCAACAACCTCGACTCGATCGGTCTCTTCCAGCAGCGGCCGACCACCGGCTGGGGCGCCCCGGAAAGGCTCATCGATCCGGGCTCGGCGACCGGACTGTTCTACGACAGGCTGCTGACGGTCGACGACTGGCAGTCGGGGGTGCCGTGGCAGACGGCGCAGGCGGTGCAGAGCTCACCGTCGGCCGACGGCGGGATCTACGAGGCGTCCTACGAGCGCGCGGTCGGGGTCGTCGATGCGCTGTGGGCCGAGCCGCCCTGTTCGAGCATCTGAACCCGGTCCTTGAAGTACCCGACCATCACGTTGTTGCCGCGGAGCACGATCTCGCCGGTGGTCGGACCGTCCTGGCGTCACGCCGACCACGGTCGGGGGGCGTGGCCACGAGCTCGCGGATCACCGGTGCCGAGATCCACATGGGCAGCCTTCTTTGGCTGCTGACGCGGATGTGGGCTCACTCGCGGATGAGTTCGGCGGGGGAACGGGGCTTCGCGGCCCCAAACCGCGTCACCGCCCGGCCGGATCAGGCGAAGGCGCCGATGCCGGTGAGATCACGGCCGATGAGCAGCGCCTGGATGCTCTCGGTGCCCTCGTAGGTGTGCAGCGACTCGATGTCGGCCATGTGCCGGATCACGTGATTCTCCAGCAGGATCCCGTTGCCGCCCAGCAGATCCCTTGCCGTAGCTGCCATCTCGCGGGCACCGCGGGTGTTGTTGTACTTGGCCAGCGCGGCCTGGGTCGGGGTGAGCGTGCCCGCCTCGTCCAGCGCGGCCAGATGACGGCAGGTCAGTTGCATGGTGGTCAGCTGGGCGAGCATCCGGGTCAGCCGCTCCTGGACCATCTGGAAGGACGCCAGGGTTTTCCCGAACTGGACCCGCTCCTTGGCGTACGTCAGGGCCGCCTCGAACACCGCGGTGGCATGGCCGAGCGCGGCCCAGGCGACGCCGAGCCGGGTGGCCAGCAGCACCTTGGACGCGTCCCGGAAGCTGTGCGTGCCGGGGAGCACCGCGTCCAGCGGGATCCGGACGTCGGTCAGCGTGATGTGCGCCTGGTGGATTGCCCGCAGCGAGGCCTTGCCCCGGATCGTCCTGCCGTCGTATCCCGGGGTGGACTGCTCGACAAGGAAGCCGCGGACGTGCCCGGCCTCGTCGCGGGCCCAGACCACGGTCACGTCTCCGACCGAGCCGTTGCCGATCCACTTCTTCTCGCCGTTGAGCACCCACGAATCGCCGTCCCGGACCGCGGTGGTCTCCAGTGCGACCGAGTCCGACCCGTGCGCCGGTTCGGTGAGGGCGAACGCGCCCAGCTTCTCGCCGCGGGCCAGGGGGACCAGCCAGGTGGCCTTCTGCTCGTCGCTGCCGAAGTAGGCGATCGACCGCAGGGCCAGGCCGCCCTGCACGGCGATCACCGTGCCCATGGATCCGTCGCCGCGGGAGATCTCCATGTTCACCAGGCCGGCGGCCAACGGAGACATCGGGCTCAGACCCGGTCCCGCCACGCCGTCGGTGAGCAGGTCCAGCTCGCCGAGGCGGCGGGCCAGGTGGATCGGGTACTCGGCCCGGTCCCAGGCCTCGTTGACCTCATCCAGCGTCTCCTCGGCGAACGTCCGGGCCCGCTTCCAGAACAGCCGATCCGCCTCCGGAATGCCGGTGAACACGGCGTAGTAGTCCGTGTCCAGGGCGGTGCTGACGTGTTGGGTGACGGGGGCGTCGGGCATTGGATCGGTCCTCATCCTCGAGAAACGGCCGGCTGGGGGCGCGGTTGCGCGATGTCCCCAATGATGGCTGACACTCAGTCCCAGCACAATGGGATTGAGTGCCATGTGATGAACGCCATCGGCCGGAGACTGCGGTTTCAACAGTTGCACGCGTGATACTTTTGCATGCGTGACAGCAAGCCGTGCCGATGAACTGCTGGACGTGCTCGAGGCGTTCGTCGGCCACCTGCACTGCGGCGCCCAGGCCGGGGGCATCGACACCATGCGCACCGCCGATCTGACGTTCTCGCAGATCCGGACGATGCTCACCCTGGCGCAGAATCCGGAGCCGGTGCCGATCAACGAGATCGCCACCAGCCTGGAACTCTCGGTCGCCACCGCCGGTCGCAATGTCGACCAGCTGGTGCGGGCCGGCCTGGTCGAACGGCACGAGGACGACCAGGATCGACGGATCAAGCGCATCTCGATCAGCCCGACCGGGCGTGGGTTGATCCGCGCGTTCAAGCAGGGACAGCGCCGTTCCGCCCTGGCCATCCTCACCCAGGTCGACGAGCCGGATGCTCGCCGGCTGATCGAGGCGCTGCGGCCGATCGTCGCGAAACTCGGTTGCACTCCCCGTGGCCAATCGGAAATGTCGCCACTACACCAGAATCCCGCATACGAGCTACGTCAGGAGATCCCTGCATGAGTCCCAAGCACGCCGCGCCCGAACCGGGGGCGGACAGCGGCAGCCCACCACCCCCGTCACTGACCAAGGACGCGGCACCGGCCGCCCCGCACGACGACGACAAGCTGGACGGCACCGTCTGGCGGATCGCCGGCGTCGTGGTGCTCGGCGCGATCATGTCCATCCTGGACGTGACCGTCGTCAGCGTCGCGCTGCCCACCTTCCAGACCGAGTTCGACGCCAGCTACGCCACCGTCGCCTGGACGATGACCGGCTACACCCTGGCCCTGGCCACCGTCATCCCGCTCACCGGTTGGGCCGCCGACCGGTTCGGCACCAAGCGCCTGTACATGCTGGCGCTGACCCTGTTCCTGCTCGGCTCGATCGCCTGCGGCCTCGCCTGGAGTATCGAGTCGCTGATC
>JBIOVW010000239.1:0-3278 GCA_044867945.1 Nakamurella sp.
GCGAGGGGTCAGCTCGCCCTCGCTGAGCAGGCCCGGGTAGGGGATGTGGTGGTAGTGGCGCAGATTCCCGGCGGCGACACCGTCGAAGGGCTGCCCGGTGCCGGTGCGGTGCCCGGCCTGGTTGAGCGCGGCGGCCAGGGCGGGGTTGTCCAGGCTGGGGCCGATGCGCTGGGCGAGCGCGATCGCGGCGGGGTGGGTGGTGCGCAGCTGGATGGCGTTGCGCCGGCGGGTGACCGCGAGCTGGCTGGCGGCGCCGGATTTCCAGCGCAGCCCCACCGCCAGCTGGGTGGGGTCGGTCTCGGACGGGGTGATGGTGACATCGGCGAGCAGGGTGCGCAGCAGGCGTTTGCGATCTTTGTCGCTGGTGGTCTCGGCCGCCCACAGCACCGGCAGATCGGCCACCGTCGCGGCCAGCTGCTCGGGGCAGGGCAACTCCGGCTGGGCTTGGGACTGCGTGGCCAGGGCCGCGTTGGCCTCGGTCAGCTCGGCCAGCGCGGTTTCCCACCGGGTCTCCAGGCTGCGCGCGACCAGCCGGTTCTCTGGTTCACAGGCCAGGAAGGCGCGTTCGGCGCGTTGGGCGGTGTAGTGGGCGCGTTCGACGGCGAGCTCGGCGGCCCGCACCGAGCGGCGCCGGCGCGCGGTGACCTCGTCGGCCGCGGCCAACGCCAAGGCCAGCTGCGAGGGTTCCACCGCGGCCAGCAAAGCCTGGGCGACCTCGACGTCGATGGTGTCCGCGCGCACCGACCCGCACCGGGGGGTGGCGACATGATCGGCTCGGGAGTGGCTGCACTCGTAGCGCGGGAACCGGTCTTGGTAGCGGACCTGCATGCTGCGCCCGCAGGCGCCGCAGAACACGATGCCCTGGCATAACGCGGTGCCTTCCCGCGGTGGGCGGGCCCCGGCGTTGGTCCGGTTGGCTGCCAGCTTGGCCTCGTTGGCCTCGTAGTCGGCGAAGCTGATGTAGCCGGGGTGGTGATCTTTGATCAGCACTTCCCACTGGTCACGGGGTCGTTCGCGGGTCGAGGTATGCACCGAGCCGTCCGCGTGAACGACCTGGCGGGTGTGGCGACGGCCGAACACGTAGGCGCCGGCATAGACCGGGTTCCGCAGGATCCCGGCCGCGCGGGCATGGGTGAGCCGGCCCCAGCGCAGCTGCCCGGCCCACGCCCCGCCGTAGGCGCGGCGCGGGAATCGGCGTCCGGTGAACGCGCCGACCACCGCGTAGGCCGAGCCGGTCTGGGCGAACGCGGCGAACACGTCGCCGATCGCGGTGGCGACCTCGGTGTCCGGGTCGATGACGACCTGGCCGTCGGCGTCGTAGACGAACCCGACCGGCAGCGGCACCCGCAGCTCGCCGCGGGCCGCGGCGGCCCGTTTGGACTCCTGCAGCCGGCTGGTCAGCCAGTGCAGCTCGGCTTCGGACATCTGGCCCTTCATGCCCAGCAGCAGCCGGTCGTTGATGTCGGACAGGTCGTAGACGCCGTCGCTGTCGATGACCAGGGTGTCGGTGAGGCGGGCGAGTTCCAGCAGGCGGGCCAGGTCCGCGTTGGACCGGGCCAGCCGCGAGACCTCCAGCCCGAACACCGCGCCCACCTCGCCCAGGCAGACCCGGGCGACCAGCGCCTTGAACCCGTCGCGGTGCGTGGCCGACCGCCCCGACAGCCCCAGATCGGAGTCGATCACTTCGATGTCCGCGGCGGCCCAGCCGAGCCGGGCCGCCTGCCCGGCCAGGTCGTACTGTCGCATGGTCGATTCGGTGTGCTCGCGGACCTGCGTCAACGTCGACTGGCGGACATAGACGATCGCCGCCCGCGTCCGATGCCCCGTGGTCACCTTCGACTCGCCGCGGATCATCGGCAACCACCTCCACCGGGCCGGCGGCCGTCTGCATGCTGGTCACGGCGTCCCCGGCCGAGGTTTCGCCGGCCGGGATCTCGGCCAGGGCCGACTCGACCATGTTGGCCAGCGACGCGACCATCTCCGCCCACGCCCCGGCGTCCGCCATGGGCGGCGCCGGGGTGCAGGCGGTGGCCATCGGCTACCGCAGCTCTCGCCGGGCCAGCAGCTCCAGGTTGATCGCCGAGATCTCCGCCAACGCCTCGCGCAGCCGCTGCGAGATCTCCACATCCGAGCGGACCATGTCCGCCAGCGCCGATGGCACATACAGCAAACGCCCCGCGACCTGCAGATACACATACGGCCCGTGCGGCTCGCCCCGCGTGCACCGGCATCCCTCCTTCCCGCAATTGCGGTGCTGCTCGATCAGCGCGCCCGGCAGCAGCCGCTCCGCCCGCGGCAACTCGGCCAGCAGCTCGGCGCGGCGGGCGCGCAGCTCGGCCGTGCTCCACCGACTCCAGCGGTTCTTGTGCGTGATCATCACACAAGACTCTGCACTCGACAGCGGTAGCGGTCAACGACATCACCGCCCGTGTCGCGTCTTGACCGCCGAGACCACCTCGGCCAGCTCGACCAAGACTTCGTAGGTCAGCGGCGCGGCAGCGCTTGCCGGACCACGGTCGGTCCAGCTCAACGGCAGCATCAACGACCCCAACGGGCCGCCCTCGCAACTCAGCGCCACACCGTCGGGCAGCTTCCGCTCGAACAACACCCGCAGACGCCGACCCGACAACGGATGGAACGGATGCGTGATCGTGACGAAGGATTCCGAAACCTCAACGGGCTTGCGGGGACGCGCGGTATGCGACCCGCGTCGGAATCCCCAGCGGCCGCAGCTTCGCACGGTTCCCCGCCTTGGGTATGTACACCCGCTTGACCGGACGGGGTCGCCACGACCGAGCCTCGCGATGCACCCGCACCGCCAACTCCGCCCTGGCCAGGGAGCTCAGCGCGACCTCCCCGTCGATCCCGGCCGTCGCGCGCCCAGCATTGCGCTGCGTCGCCTGCCGCACGCTCAACAGCGTGTTGCTCCAGCTCCGCAACATCAACTTCTGCAGGTTCCTGAGCGTGCCCAGGTCCCCATCCCGCGCCGCCGTGAAGATCCGCTGCCGCAGCCGCCGTACGTTGTCCTCATGAGAGCGCCAGTCGATGGCGTCCCAGCACAGGGCATCGTCCGCAGGTCCGTTCACCGCGAGGTGTCCAACTTGCCCTCCGATACCGGCGGATGTGTTCCGCATCGCTTCACAGCTCACCAGCCCACGTCAGCGCCCCTTTCGAGGCCCGGGCACTTCGACCCCGGTATCCGGCCAGTTACCCAGCAACGGCCGCTTGGAGGAGCAGCCACGATCGTTGTGGTTTCCTGTCGGCTTTCGCCCACCGGC
>JBIOVW010000240.1:0-8433 GCA_044867945.1 Nakamurella sp.
CCTGATCAAGCAGCTGCTGTCGATCGTGCGCGGCCTGGCCTGGGGGGCGCTGGGCCTCTACCTGCTCTGGCGCAGCGGGGTCGACCTTCGCACCAGGCTGGGGCTCGACCGTCGCCGGCCGTGGTCGGACCTGGGCACCGGGGTCGCGCTGTGCGCGGTCATCGGCATCCCGGGTATCGCGCTGTACCTGGGCGCCGTCGCGTTGGACATCAACCTCACCGTCGAGGTGTCCACACTGAACGACGTCTGGTGGCGGCTTCCGGTGCTGGTCCTGGCCGCGATCGAGAACGGGTTCCTCGAGGAGGTCCTCGTCGTCGGCTACCTGGTCACCCGGCTGGACCAGCTGAAGGTGCCCGGGTGGGCGGCGGTCGCGGTCTCCGCCGTCCTGCGCGGCTCGTACCACCTCTACCAGGGCTTCGGCGGGTTTCTGGGCAACGCGGTGATGGGCGTCGTGTTCGCCTGGTGGTTCCGCCGCACGCGGCGGCTGTGGCCGCTGGTGATCGCGCACTCGCTGCTGGACATCGTCTCGTTCGTCGGGTACGCGCTGCTGAAGGGCTCGGTGAGCTGGCTGCCCTGACCCGCCACCCGGGTCAGCGCAGGGTGAACTGCCGCCCAAGGATCCCGTCCCGGGCGCGGCGCTCGGCGTCGGACAACGGCTCGTCCACCGCAAGGGCGGCGGCCAGCCGCTCCGCGAACGCCTTCGCCGGTTCGTCCCACTCGCTGGGGTGCGCCTCGCGGTCCAGGTCCCACACCGGCACCAGCCGGCCGTGCGTCCGGAACGACCCGACATACCGGGACCCCGCCCCGAGGTCCAGCTGTTCGGCGACGGCCAGCCGGGCCAGCGCTGCCATCAGCGGTCGCTCGTCCTCGGGCCGCACCCAGCGCAGGTGGGCCCGCTCCCCGGCGTCCACCCAGTAGGCGCCGGGCAGTCCGGCAACGCGCGCGGTCGGCATGATCGCGGCGTTCGCCCGCTCCAGGGACAGTGCCACCTCGCTGCCGGACTCGATCTCCTCCTCCAACCACCAGGAGAAGTCGTCGTGCACGGTGACATCCAGGGGTTCGTCGACGATCAGGTCGCCGTAGCGGTTGCCGATGCTGGCCCGCCCGACCACCGGCAACACCGACGACGGTTCCGCGTCCAGCGCCCATTCCAAGGCGGCGGCCAGGTCCCGGGACAGGTCTCCGGTATGCGCCTGCACCTGCATTCCCAGCAGGATCGACCGGTCGGATCGGGTCAGCGCGGCGGCGGCGCCGGGCAGCACACTGCCCAGCATCACCGACGGCACCTCGTCACGGGCCTCGATCAGCATCAACGGCGCGCTCGCGGCCGGCAGGAACTCCCGGAACGCGATCAGCTCGGTCTCCGCGGCCAGCCCGGCGAACGGACGGGTGACGATCAGGTCGGCTGCGTCGGCCGATCCGTGGCAGGCCTTGTACCGACGGCCGGACCCGCACGGGCACGGGCGGCGCGGGTTCGGGGATTCCTCGCCGGACTGGGCTTCTGCGACGGCGGCGGATCCCCCGGTGCGGCGGTTCTTCTTGGACACCCGGCAACGGTAGCCGAACCAGCCCGCGGGCAGCGGCGGGCGATCAGCCGCGGGTGGGCGCCGGTTCCTGCACCAGCCAGCCGTCGGGGATCGCGGGTCGGCGCCGCAGCAGCCGGACGAACCGGTAGAGCATCAAGGCACCGAGCCCGGCGCACACGGCCCCGGCCAGGTCGACCAGGATGTGCAACTCCACCGTGTCGGCAATGGCCTGCAGGCTGCCGCCCAACCCCCGGGCCAGCGCGATCAGCATGAGCACGGCCGAGACGATCCAACTCACCCACCAGCCCACGGTCAGCCGGGACGCCCTGACCGGCCGATGCGCGTCGGCGCGTTCGGCGGTCAGCATCCGATCGATCTCGGTGACGATCTGCCCCGCCCCGTACAGGTTCCAACCCGGCGCCAACAGCCGGGCCAGCACCGCCGACATGGACCGGGAGGGCGCGCGCTGCAGCCGGAGGGCGGCGACCGGGTGGGTGCGGGTCAGCGCGACCACGGCCACCACCAGCGCGGCGACCGCCACTGCGATCGCCCCGGCTCCCGCGGCGGCGACGAACACGTCGCTGGACCGGACGACGTCGCCGGCCAGCACCTGGGTCCGGCCCGCAAGCATCACCGAGAACCGCCCGGTCTCCGCAACCGCGGCGGTGAGGCAGGCCACCGCCGCGGCGACGGCGAGCCAGGCAGCGGCCCGCAGCGCACCGGACGGGTCGGTCCGTCGGGCCGGCACCGCGGCCGATTCCGCCTCGTGCCAGACGACCGGGGGAAACGCCCAGCGCGGGTGGCCGCCGCGGTAGGCGGGCGGACCGGTGTACACGGGGTCGGCCTTCGCTGCCGCGGCCCGCGGTGCGGTGCCGGGCGGGCCCCCGGGCGGCGGATGCGCGACCCACCGGTGCAGCGCGGTCCCGCAGTTCACGCAGCGGTTCCGGCCGGTGTCGCCCTGCCGAACACGGCAGCGTGGGCAGGTCAAGGTACGCGGTCGCGGATGGACCGGCGGCGCGAACGGGGTGGTCAAATGACCGTGGGCGGGGCGTCGCCGTCGGCCTCCAACGGCCGGCCCGCCCGCGCCCAGCTGCCCATGCCGCCGGCCACGTTGACCGTGTCCCAGCCCTGCTGGTTCAGATACGCGGTGGCGCGGCGGGACCGACCACCTGACCGGCAGATGACGTACACGGGATCGCCGTCGGGCAGGTCGTCGAGCCGGGCGGCGAGCTGTGTCATCGGCACGTGCACCGCGCCGGGCGCATGCCCGGCCGCCCACTCGTCGTCCTCGCGGACGTCCAGCAGCACGGCGTCCGGTGGGACCTTGTCGACTGTGACCTCTGGAATCGGAGTGCTCACGGCCCCATGATGGCACCGGCGTGACGGAACCGTCGACGTTGGCCCGGCCCTCGACCAGGCCATCCCGGCTCTGCGTCGGCCGCCCGGTAGGGTCGGCGCGATCCAGGCGAACAGGGGTGGCCGGTGTCGCAGTTCCGGGTGCTGATGGTGTGCACCGCCAACCACTGCCGCTCCCCGATGGGCCAGCAGGTGCTGCGGCACGCCGCGGCCACCCGATTCGGCGAGGGCGCCTGGCAGGTCGACTCGGCCGGCACGAACCTTCCCGGACGGTGGCCCCTGCACGAGCACGCCGTATCGGTGCTCGCCCAGCGGCTGCCGAGGGTGGAGCCGCACACGTCACAACCGTTGTCGGCAGCGGTGATCGGCGGGGCCGACCTGATTCTCACCGCATCCCGCCGGCAGCGCGGCATCGTGGTTCAGCTGGTGCCCGCCGCCATCGGGCGGACGTTCACCATCAGGCAGTTCGCCCGGCTGTGCGACGCGGTCGCGCCGCTGACCGTCGACGACGCGATCGACCAGGATGCCGGGGCCGCCGGCCGCCGGCTGGTCGCCGAGGCCAAGCTGGCGCGCTCGTCGTTGCAGCCGGTGCCGGGTGAGGAGGAGGACCTGCCCGACCCGATCGGCGGCACGCTGGCCGACTTCGAGGTGTGCGCGGACCGGCTGCAGGACGCGATCGACCGGATCCTGCGACCGCTGGTTACTTGACCAGCCGTGACAATCGCCGGTCGGCCAGCTTCCTGCCGCCGGTCTGGCAGGTCGGGCAGTACTGGAAGGAACGGTCGGCGAACGAGACCTCGGCGACCACGTCGCCGCAGACCGGGCAGGGCAGCCCGGTGCGGGCGTGCACCCGCAGGCCGGTTCGCTTCTCCCCCTTGAGCCGCGCGGCCTCGCCGCCGACGGACCGCAGCACAGCGTCGGTGAGCACGGTGGCCATCGCGTCGTGCAGCCGGTCGAGCTCGTCCTGGCCGAGCCTGCCGGCGGTGGCGTACGGCGAAAGTCTCGCGGTGTGCAGGATCTCGTCCGAGTAGGCGTTGCCGATCCCGGCGATCACCCGCTGGTCGGTCAGGACGTTCTTCACCCGGCCGGACTGGCCGGCCAACACCTTCTCCAGCGAGTTCCGGTCCAGCTCAAGGGCATCAGGACCGAGGCGGGCCACCCCGGGCACCGCGCCTGGATCGATCACCACGGCCGCCGTCACGGACTTGCGGGTGCCCGCCTCGGTGACGTCGAAGCCGCCGCCCCCGCTGAGCACCACCCGCAACGCGATGGGCCCGCCCATCTTGGGCGGCCGCGGCGAGATCGCGTCGGACCAGCGGAGCCAGCCGGCGCGGGCCAGGTGCAGCAACAGGTGCAGCTCGGCCGGTGCGTCGGCCGCCGCCCCGGGGCCCGGGGTGGTGACCAGGTCCAGGAACTTGCCGTGCCGCCCGGCTCCGGAGACCGTGCGGCCGACCAGGGCGGAGGCGGGCGGGTCGTAGGTGGTCAGCACATTGAGCGAGGCCACGTTGACCGCCACGAGGGTCTGCCCGGCCGCGTGGTCGGTCAGGAACGCGGCCAGCGCGGTGACCTCGGGCAGCTCGGGCATGACGACAGTCTGCCGGACCCACCCGGATCCATCCATCTGCCAGGTTCGGCCCACATTGGGCTAGGTCGGCGGCACCGAGCCTCGGTGGTGGCTCAGGAAGAACCGCACCATCTCCAGCGACGCATCCGGCCCCATGGGGTCGGTGTAGCTGCCGGCGGGTTGTCCACCGAACCAGGCGTGGCCACCGCCGTCCACCAGCCACGATTCGACGCAGATCCGGCCGGTGGCAGCAAGATGCACGGTCCGGGTGTAGGCGCGGGCCGTCTCGGTGACCGCCGCCTGCTCGATGGATTCCTGCGTCGGTTCCGGGCCGACCAGGGCTGCCCGCACGATCTGCTCGGCGTTGACAACCGCCACGGTGGTGTCCCGGGTGCCGTGGAAGACGATCATCGGGACTGCACCGTGCGGCGCGGGATCGCCGCCGTTCTGCATGACACCGAACGCGGATCCGACGTCCCCGGCCGCGCGGTAGCCAACGCCGGAGTGCACTCCGGCGGCGGCGAACACGTCCGGGTAGGCGGCGGCCAGCACGGCGCTCATCGCGCCACCTGCCGACAACCCGGCCACGAACACCGCATCGGCGTCGATGGGCAGCTCGGCCATCACCTCGGCGACGATGCCGGCGATGATCCCCGGCTCACCGGCCCCCGCCTGCTGGTCCTGCGGGCGGAACCAGTTCCAGTAGCCGCCCGGGTTGGCCTCGCGCGACTGCTCGGGATAGACCACGACGAACGAGTAGTTGTCGGCGAGGCAGTTCATGTCGGTTCCGACGGCGAAGTCGTCCGCGTTCTGCGTGCCCCCGTGCAGCATCACGACAAGGGGGACGGGCCCGCCGACGAGTCCCGGGGGGACGTACACGACGTAGTCGCGCGAACCGTCGATACCCAGGTAGGTCCGCCGCTGCGGCTCACCGAGCGACTGACCCCGGATGACGGGTGGCTCGACCGGGACCGGGCCGGTATCCACCGCGCCCTTTCGCCGTGCGGGTGCCGCGCCGTCAAGCTGGCGGGTGCGCACCCGCGAGAACGTCATGAGCTTCTTGAGCCTTTCTCTCAGCCTGCTGGCCACGGGTCGGTACCTCTCCGGTGATGGGTCAATCGGTCGTGTGCGAACAGCGATGCGCATCGGGTGATCCGTTCACCCTCGCACGACCGGTTCGCCGGACACGCCGAATCTCCCGTGCGGACTTGTGAGGTGCACGGCAGCAGGCTCTGTAACACACTGCTGCAATGACCGAGGCTTGCCAAGCGAATCATCAAGACAGCGGCGGCGCCCCTTCCCGGGGCAACCGAGCCTGCGAGGTGCCCCGGAAGGACGGCGGCATGAGCGAGGCTTGCCAAGCGAACGGCGCATCCCGGTGACGGCCCGGACGACACTTCGACGCCAGCCGAGGGTGGCGGTGATCGGGTCCGGCTCCTGGGGCACCAGCGTCGCCTCGATCGTCGCCAGGCACTCGCCGACGGTGGTCTGGGGCCGGTCGGCCGAGGTGGTGGATCAGATCAACACCGGACACACCAATGAGCGCTACCTGCCCGGGTTCCCCCTGGCCCCCGGTCTGACGGCGACCACGGACCTGCAGGAGGCGGTGGAACCGGCCGACATCATGATCATGGCAGTGCCATCGCACGGGTTCCGCGGCGCCCTGGCCGACCTGGCGCCGTATCTGCGTCCCTGGGCACCCGTGGTCAGCCTGGTCAAGGGGCTGGAGCAGGGCAGCCGCAAGCGGATGACCGAGATCGTCGACGAGGTGCTGCCAGGTCATCCCGCCGGGGTGCTGGCCGGTCCGAACATAGCCCGTGAGGTGGTGGCCGGGTACGCGGCCGCCGCGGTCATCGCGATGCCCGACCCGCACCTGGCCGCGCAGCTCGGAGAGCTGTTCCGCACCAAGTACTTCCGCATCTACTCGTCGTCGGACGTGGTCGGCGTCGAGATCGCCGGGGCGCTGAAGAACGTGTTCGCGATCGCCGTGGGCATGGGCGACGGGGTCGGCAGCGGCGACAACACGCGTGCCATGGTGATCACCCGGTCGCTGCGGGAGATGACCAAGCTGGGCACCGCGGTCGGTGGCGAGGTGGAGACGTTCTCCGGTCTGGCCGGCATGGGCGACCTGGTCGTCACCTGCACCAGCAAGCACAGCCGCAACCGGCACGTGGGCGAGGAGATCGGCAAGGGCGTGCCGGTGCCGGAGATCCTGGCCGGGATGAAACAGGTCGCCGAGGGGGTCAAGACGGCCTCGGTGGTGATGAAGGTGGCCGCCGATGTCGGTGTCGAGATGCCGATCGCCCGCGAGGTGGATGCGGTGGTGAACCACGGCTCGACGCCGGAGCGCGCCTATCGCGGCCTGCTCAACGAAGCGCCCGGGCACGAGGTGCACGGCGAGAGCTGGTAGCGCCGCGAGAACGACGTGTTGCGGAACAAGAGGTCGCCCAGCGCGACCCGGTGTTCCGCAGCGACCCGGGTGCAGCGGAACCTACTGGCGGGCGAAGCCGATCTGCAGGTTGTCCAGGTAGTCGGCAGCGAAGCCGGCCTGCGAGTAGGCCAAGTAGAAGTTCCACATCCGGACAAAGGTCTCGTCGAACCCGAGCGCGAGGACCTCGGGCAGCCGCTCGTTGAACGTGTGCCGCCACTTCTCCAGGGTGGGGACGTAGGAGTGGCCCAGCCGTCGGGTCTCCTGGATGCGCAGTCGGGTATGCCCGTTGACGACCTGGCCGATCGCGGTCATCGACGGCAGGGCACCGCCGGGGAAGACGTACTTGTGCACCCAGGTGTAGCCGTTGCGGGTGGCCAGCAGCCGCTCGTGCGCCATGGTGATCGCCTGCAGCCCGAGCCGCCCCCCGTCGGCCAGCATCCGGTCGATGGCGCCGAAGTAGTCCGGCCAGTACCGCTCGCCGACCGCCTCGATCATCTCCACGCTGACCACCGCGTCGTAGCTGTCGACCTCGCGCGCGGCGTGCGACCGGTAGTCCTCCAGCAGCACGTCGATGCGCTGGGCCAGTCCGGCCTGGGCGATCCGACGCTGGGCCAGCTCACGTTGCGCCTCCGAGAGGGTCAGTGTGGTGACGTGCACATCGCGGGTCCGGGCCGCCCGCATGGCCAGTGCGCCCCACCCGGACCCGATCTCCAGCACCCGCATCCCCGGACGCACGCGGGCCAGATCGAGAATCGCGTCGATCTTGCGCAGCTGGGCCGCGGCCAGGTCGTCACCGGGTTCGAACCAGGCGGCCGAGTAGGTCAGGCTCGGGTCCAGGAACAGCTCGAACAGGTCGTTGGACAGGTCGTAGTGCCGGTGGATGTTGTCCCGGGCCCCGGTCGGCGTGTTCTCCTCGGCGCTCGGTGGCCGGCTCTGCCAGATCCGTCGAAGGGCCTGCAGCGGTCGCGGTACCAGCACCGACATGCGGTGGGCCAGCACCTCAAGGACCGCGGCGAGCTCGTCGGTGGCGGCATTCACCGTTGCCGGATGGGTCGGCGCAGGCGAGCCACCGGCGGCATCGCGGCGGTCGGTCGCCACCCGCCAGCCGCCGGTGGTCAGGTCCCCGGTCATCCAGGCCTCGCCGAACCCGATCAGCCCGTCGGCGCCGAGCCGGGCGAAGAAGCTGTCCGGCCGGCGCAGTTCCAGCGTCGGGCCGCCGGCGCCCCATCGGGTGCCGTCCGGGCTAAACGCCACGGAACGGACCGTAGACCCGGGGCCCGGAAGGGTGACGCGGGTTTTCCCGGTGGGCACGTCCCACATCCGTATCGTCCTGTCCTGGCCCCCGGAGGCCAGGGTCTTGCCGTCCGGGCTGAGAGCCACGCAATGGACTTCGCCGGTGTGCCCCCTTAAAGTGGCCCACTCCTGCCCGCCGGCAAGGTCCCACAACTTCACCGTGTTGTCGTAACTGCCCGAGGCCAGGGTCTTGCCGTCCGGACTGAACGCCAGTGACAGGATGTCGATGGTGTGTCCCTCCAGGTTGGCCCGCACCTGCCGGG
>JBIOVW010000241.1:0-2036 GCA_044867945.1 Nakamurella sp.
TGCCAAGGGTGAGCGGACGGTCACCGTCATGTTCGTCACCGACAAGTCCCAGGTGAACCAGGCCCGCAAGGAGGTCGTGGCGCTCGGCGGCTCGGTCCGCTACACGGCCGGCAAGCTCGGCTACTTCAGCGCCGACCTGCCCGTCTCCAAGGTGGAGAAGGCGGTGGCCCTGGACAGCGTCGACGCGGCAGACCTGGACGAGGTCGTCCCGCTCCCCGACGTGGAGGTCAAGGGCGCCACCGCTGCCGCGACCGCCGTCGGCCCGGGCAGGACCACGCCGGACGACAACCCGTACATGCCGACCAACGAGACCGGCGCCATCGCCTTCAAGTCCGGCCACCGTGCCTGGGACGGCCGTGAGGTCACGATCGGCATCCTCGACTCGGGCATCGACCTCGCCCACCCGGCGCTGCAGAAGACCAGCACCGGCAAGCGCAAGGTCGTGGACTGGTTCACCGCCACGGCTCCGTCCGAGGGTGACGGCACCTGGCGTGCGATGGTCACGCCGGTGACCCCCACCAACGGCACGTTCACCGCCTCCAGCCTCACCTGGAAGTCCCCGAACGGCACGTTCAAGTTCAACCGGTTCTCCGAGGTCAGCACCAACGTCGCCGGCGGTGAGGTTCTCGGCGACGTCAACCGCGACGGGGACACCACCGACCGTTGGGGCATCCTGTACGACGAGAGCAACCACAACATCATCGTCGACTCGGACCAGGACCAGGACTTCACGAACAACCCCGTGATGCGGCCCTACCGCGAGGGCTTCCAGGTCGGCACGTTCGGCAAGGACAACCCGGCGACCGAGGTCGTCGAGGCCATGCCGTTCACGGTCGACTACCGCGAGGACGTCCCCCTGGCGCCCTTCGGGCTGCCGGGCACCTCGGACTTCGTCGACATCGGGATCGTCTCGGGCGCGCACGGCTCGCACGTGGCCGGCATCACCGCGGCGAACGACATGTTCGGTGGCCAGATGGACGGTGCCGCACCCGGTGCCCAGCTGGTCTCCGCCCGCGCCTGCTCCTTCGGCCCCGGCTGCACCGCGGTCGCGCTGACCGACGGCATGGCAGAGCTCGCCGCGAACCGGCACGTCGACATCATCAACATGTCCATCGGCGGCCTGCCCGCCCTCAACGACGGCAACAACGCCCGCGCCGAGCTGTACAACCGGATCGTCAACGACCTCGGCGTGCAGATCGTGCTGTCGGCCGGCAACTCCGGCAACGCGCTGAACACGATCGGTGTCCCGGCGGTCGCCACGGACACCGTCAGCGTCGGCGCCGAGATCTCGAAGGCCACCTGGAAGGCCAACTACGGGTCGGACGTGCGCTTCGACAAGGGGATGCTGACCTTCTCCTCGGGCGGTCCCCGCGAGGACGGCGGGTTCAAGCCCAACATCACGGCGCCCGGCTCCGCCATCTCCACCACGCCCACCTGGCAGCCCGGAGGTCCGGTCGCGGAGGCCGGCTACCCGCTGCCCGCGGGCTACTCGATGTTCAACGGCACGTCGATGGCCTCTCCGCAGGCCACCGGGTCGATGGCACTGCTGCTGTCGGCGGCCAAGCAGGAGCGCCTCGCGGTGCGCAACCCCGCGGCGCTGCGCCAGGCGGTGTACTCCACGGCGCAGTACAACCCGGACGTGCCCGCATTCCTGCAGGGGCACGGCCAGATCGACGTGCCCGCCGCGTGGGACCTGTTCAAGCAGGGTCTGCAGCCGGACACGTTCACGGCCTCGGCTCCGGTGTGCACCGAGATCTGGAAGATCCTCGGTGAGACGACCGGGACCGGTGTCTACAACCGCTGCGCCGCCGGCGCCGGTGGTCAGGCGGCGGGGTCGACCAAGACCTACCCGGTGACCATCACGCGTACGTCGGGCAAGGCGAAGTCGGGCACCTACGCGCTGTCGCTGCGTGGCAACGACGGCACCTTCTCGCTGGCACAGAGCTCGGTGACGCTGCCGCTGAACCAGCCGGTGACGGTGCAGCTCACCGCGACGCCGTCCGCGGGGGCGCACACCGCGCTGCTGCGGGTCGACG
>JBIOVW010000242.1:0-2058 GCA_044867945.1 Nakamurella sp.
CATGCCGAGGTGGGTGCCGTTCGCCCGGGCGGTGATTTGGTCGAGTTGGTCGAGTTTCTGGCGGGCGCCGTTGAGGCTGATCTGCAGGCCGTCGAGTTCGCCGAGCCAGCCCTCTGTGCGGGCTTCGGCGATCCGGGCGAGCAGGTTGTCGCGGATCTCGATCAGCCGGGTGCGTTGGCGGGGGTCGGGGCGCAGCAGCGGGCAGCGCAGGCAGGCGTGTTCGTGAATGCAGGGCGTGCCGTAGGAGCGGCCGCAGGTGCCGAGGGCGAGCTTGCGCCGTTCGAAGTGGCCGAGGAACTGCTCCCATTCCTGCTCGGTCGGTGTCCGGTACTCGGTGCTGGGGCGCAGCGCTCGGCGGCGGGCGATGAACGCGCGGTGCCCGGTGATGACCTCGTCGGGGTAGACGGCCTTGTAGCCCATGGTGGTGTTGATGTCGCGGTGGCCAGCGACGAGTTGGGCGATGTGCGGGGGCATGCCGTGCAGGACGGCGTCGGTGATGAACAGGCGGCGGAAGTCGTGCGGGGTGAACCGCAGGGGTTGTCCGGCGGCGTCGGTGAGTCCGGCGCCGTCGAGCGCCCGGCTGATCCATTCGCGGATGGTGGCGGCCGGGATGGCCCGGTGCTCGAGCGCGAACCGGCGCTGGAACAGCAGCGGCATCGGCGGGTTCCAGACCCGCTCGTGGGCGTCGTAGGAGGCGACACAGCCGAGCGCGCCGTTTGGGCCGCGGACGCGGTGGATGACCGCGGCGAGGACGTCGGCGAGTTCCGGGCTGATGACCAGCAGCCGCTCGGTGTCGGTCTTCGACGGGGCGATCTGCAGCAGCGGGACGGGCTCGCCGGTGCTGGGCAGGGTGTATTGGATCAGGCTGTGGTGGCTGAGCTCGGTCAGCTCCTCGATGCGGATCCCGGTGTGGCGCAGCGCCTCGATCGCGGCCCAGGTCCAAAACGCCCGGTCCTCCGCGCCGGACAGGTCGTGGCGTTGTGCGGTGTCGGGGTCCTCGGCCCAGATCCGGGCGGCCCTGTCGCCGGAGGTGGCGGCGCGGCGCAGGGTGCGCCCGCCGGTGGTGAAGGACGCGCCGGGTGCGGTGGCCTGCGCGGCGGCCAGGGCGGCGGCGGTGGCGGTGCGGGCGTCGTTGACCCGGGCGAGGAGCGCGGGCAGGACGGGCAGCCGTTCCCGGGTGCGCTGGTCCATCCGGGACTTGCGGGAGCGGATGTCCTTTTGCCGGGCCAGGTCCTCGGCGCGGATCGGGCACGGCGCCGCCCAGGGGCCCCACCGGGCGGGGTCTTCCATCGCCCATTGGGCGATGTCGAGGTAGAACGCGCGCACCGCGGCCAGGTTGTTCAGCGCCCCGGCCCGCCGTTCGCGCAGCTCGGTCCCCTGGCCGTCGGGCCCGGGGATCCGGCGGGTCTTGGTCAGCACGCGCTGCTTCCACGCCGCGGCGACCTCGGGTGCGAGCTGCAGGGAGCAGATGGCGGGGTGGTGGCGTTCCAGGTCGCGCCAGAACAGCGCGCCGAGGCTGAATGCCAGGTCTCGCAGCGTGGTGTGGTCCAGCATGGGCTGGCGTTCGGTCAGGTAGGCGACGAGGACGTCGCGGATCGGGCGGCAGCGCAGCCCGTAGCGGTCGATCAGTTGGGCGGGGCTGTGCCGACCGCTGGTGGCGAACGCTCGGATCGTCGAAGGGGCCTGCGGGCCGAACACACCCATGGTGTGCAGCAGCTGGTAGAAGCCCATGCCCTTGTTGGCGCGCAGCGATCGGCCGTCGATGGCCGCCGACAGCTCCAGGCAGTCCCCGACGGTGATCTCGCCCAGGGTGCCGCCCTTGACCGCGAGGATGGTCGCCGCGCGGCGCAGTGCCGCGGTCGTCATCGTCCGTCCCGCCGCCGAGGTCGCAGACAGCGCGGCCAGCTCGGCGAAACCGGCCGGATCCCGGACCCGGGTCATGATCGCGACCAGGTTCTGCGGGGCCCGCGGGGTCAGCACCCACTCCAGGCTGGGGCGGATCACGTCCGCGCCGACCAGCAGGAGCGCGCAGACCCGCAGGTTGCTCGCGGTCGACAC
>JBIOVW010000243.1:0-5675 GCA_044867945.1 Nakamurella sp.
CGGTAACAGCCATGAGCGGCCGTCCGCATCCGTCAATCGGTGCGGACGGCCGTCCCCGTGGACTCCGGTCGCCGTGCCGTGGCTGCCCAGCACGGCGACCGGAAGTTCAGCCGCCGCCGACCACCGCGGGGAGCCGCGCGGACTCCTCGTCGGTGAACAGCCGCGAGCGGATCAGGAACCGTTGCCCGGTCGGTGATTCCACGCTGAACCCGCTCCCCCGACCCGGCACCACGTCCACCGTGAGATGGGTGTGGCTCCAGTACTCGAACTGGGATTGCGACATCCAGAACGGAATCGGTTGCGGTAGTCCCGCATCCAGCTCGGCTAGGCGGACATCGGCGGCCCCGACCCGGAATTCGCCGAGCGGATAGCACATCGGAGCGGACCCGTCGCAGCACCCGCCCGACTGGTGGAACATCAGCGGTCCGTGCAACTGCGTGAGCTCGGACAGCAATGCCAACGCCTTGGGCGTGAGCGCGACCCGGGCGACCGGGTCCGGCGTCACCGGACCCCGGCCGTCCCGGATCCCCCGACATATCCTGCGGCATCAGAAGAATCCGACCGCGCTCTGCGCGTAGGAGACGAGCAGGTTCTTCGTCTGCTGGTAGTGGTCGAGCATCATGTGGTGGTTCTCGCGGCCGATGCCGGACTGCTTGTAGCCACCGAACGCGGCGTGCGCAGGGTACTGGTGGTAGCAGTTCGTCCACACCCGCCCGGCCTCGATGCCCCGGCCGGTCGAGTAGGCCGTCGCCCCGCTGCGGGTCCAGACGCCGGCGCGCAGACCGTACAGGGTGTCGTTGGCGATCTTCAGGGCGTCGTCCTGATCGGCGAACGAGGTGACCGCGACGACCGGGCCGAAGATCTCCTCCTGGAAGATCCGCATCGAGTTGTCGCCCTCGAAGATGGTCGGCTTGACGTAGAAGCCGCCGGCCAGATCACCGGGGAGATTGTTGCGCTCGCCGCCGGTGAGCACCTTGGCGCCCTCGGCCTTGCCGATCTCGATGTAGGACAAGATCTTCTCGAGCTGGTCGTTGGACGCCTGGGCTCCGATCATGGTGGTGGTGTCCAGGGGGTTGCCCTGGATGACCTTCTCGGTGCGGGCGACGGCGTCGGCCAGGAAGTCCTGGTAGATGGAGTCCTGGATGAGCGCGCGGGACGGGCAGGTGCACACCTCGCCCTGGTTCAGCGCGAACATGGTGAAGCCCTCGAGGGCCTTGTCGTAGAACGAGTCCCGCTGCGCGGCGACGTCCTCGAAGAAGATGTTCGGGGACTTGCCGCCCAGCTCCAGGGTGACCGGGATCAGGTTCTCGGAGGCGTACTGCATGATCAGCCGGCCGGTGGTGGTCTCCCCGGTGAACGCGATCTTGCGGATCCGCTTGGAGGACGCCAGCGGCTTGCCGGCTTCCACCCCGAACCCGTTGACCACGTTGATCACGCCCGGGGGAAGCAGGTCGCCGATGATCTCCAGCAGCACCAGGATCGACGCGGGCGTCTGCTCGGCCGGCTTGAGCACCACAGCGTTGCCGGCGGCCAGCGCCGGCGCCAGCTTCCAGACCGCCATCAGGATCGGGAAGTTCCACGGGATGATCTGCCCGACGACGCCCAGCGGCTCCTGGAAGTGGTAGGCCACCGTGTCGGCGTCGATCTGCGAGATCGAGCCCTCCTGGGCGCGGATGACGCCCGCGAAGTAGCGGAAATGATCGACGGCCAACGGGATGTCGGCGGCCAGGGTCTCCCGGACCGGCTTGCCGTTGTCCCAGGTTTCGGCGACCGCGATGGTTTGGAGGTTGGCCTCGATCCGGTCGGCGATCTTGTTCAGGATGACCGCCCGCTCGGCGACCGAGGTCTTGCCCCAACCCGGGGCGGCGTTGTGGGCCGCGTCCAGGGCCAGCTCGACGTCCTCGGCGGTGGACCGGGCGACCTCGGTGAAGACCTGTCCGGTGACCGGGGTGACGTTCTCGAAGTACTGACCCTTGACCGGCGGGGTCCACTCGCCCCCGATGTAGTTCTCGTAGCGGGGTTTGAATTCGACCTTGCTGCCCGGCTGACCCGGCGCTGCATAGACCGTCACATCGACCTCCTTGTCGGTTCAACACGTCCCGTCCGGCCCGTGCGATGGACAGAACCTAGGAAAGTGATCGTTGCGCCAACGTTGCGCGCCAGTGAGGGCGATCACGTCGGCGAGGGCACCGTCGCAGCAGGAACTGCGTGATCGGTGACCGCTGTATCACGGCGGGTCACGGAAGGCTCTGAAGGGGACCACAACAAGGGGGGATCCGATGACCACGTCGATTGCACAACGCCGGTTGATCACCACCGATGCCGCCTTCGCCGCCCGCGCGCTGGACGCCGGCGCCATCGTGGCCCACGGCTTCGCCAACATCTACGCGATCACCGCGCGGGCCGACGAGCACACCGTCCGCCGGATCAACCTGATGAAGGGCAGTCCCCCGAACCGGGTCGGGAACATCACCGCGCCCCCGGCCACCATCCGGCATGTCTGGGACTTCGGCGAACTCCCGACCGGCCTGAACCGGCGCCGCGTCCTCAAGCTGATCGACACCTTCTTCGCGTTGGGGCCCTTCGGGTTTCGTGGTCCGGCCGCCGCCCACCTGCCGGCCCACCTGACGTGCACGGACGGACCGGTCAGCACCACCCAGCTGATCGGACCCGGATACGCCTGCCCGGCCAACGACTTTCTGGCGGCCTCCCTCCGGGCGACCGGCGACGAGTTCCTGGCCATCGCGTCGGCGAACCGCTCTCGGCACACAACGGGCGCCGCCGACTCCCCCGCGCACTGGCGGACGGACGGGCTCAGTGCGGAGTTCGGTGACGAACCCGGCGTGCTCATCGTCGAGCACGCGGACGAGGTGGCCGCGTTGTCCCGCTACCCCCGCTTCCAACCCATGTCCCCCACCATCCTGGGTTTCCACCGGGTCGAGCAGGTGGTCGGCGATCGCCGACCGAACCTGATCCTGGAACGGCACGGCTCACTGGCCGTCGACGACGTCCGTTCACTGCTGGACGATCTCGGGTACGGCCTGGTGCTCGGTCCGGGGGCGCGGACCAGACCGCAGCCGCGCGACTACGCCCTGGGTCTGTCCGACCGCTGACCCGCCGTGGCCGCTGGGCCACCGTGGCCGCTGGGCCATCGTGGCCGCTGGGCCGGATGCGATCAGCGGGCGCGGACCGGAACGCCGCCGAGTTCGCGTTCTATCCGCAGCAGGTGCTCGATCAGGACGGGCCTGGTGGACGGCGGGGCCAACTTGACCGCGTGCCGCCAGACCAGGACGTCCTCCCGGCTGCATGGCCGGTTGGCGAAGCGCAGCACCGCCGCCGAGTGGCCCGAGCCGAGGACGGCGGACCGCACCTCGCGGTGCACCTCGTCGCGTTCGGCCTGTACCTCGGGGGATTCGGAGGACGGCAGGATCGGACCTGGGTATGCAGCGACGGCGCCGGCAAGGTCGCCGCGGGCCAGGCAGGCGCGAACGGTGTCGACGTCGGTGGTCAGCGGGGAGGTCAGCCGGTAGGGGCGACCCGACAGACCGAGTTCGGGCACCAGCGAGCGCAACCGGCTCAGCTCGGCCCGCACCGTGACCGCCGGCACATCCCGCTCGTGCAGGGCGATGGCCAGCTGATCGGCGGAGTAGCCGGCGCGGTGCCGGGCCAGCAGGAACAGCAGCTCGGAGTGCCGGATGGACAGTTCGGTGCCGTTGACCGGGTCGCTCTCCGCACCGAGCAGCGCGCGGTCCCGGCCCAGCACGCTCAGGTGCCGGGCCCCGCCGAGGGCGATCAATGTGGGAATGGCCGGCTTGGCGGCGGCCCGGCGGGCGGGTTTGGCGCTGCGCCTGGTCAGGGCCATCATCCGCAGTTCGGTCTCGGCCGCGGCGGCCGCCGCGCGGACCAGGCCGAGCACCGCGGGGGCGGCGACGTCGTCGCGCCCGGTGATGTCCAGGGCGCCGAGCACCTGGCCGGTGCTCGGGTCGTGGATGGGCGCGGCGGTGCAGGACCAGCCGGCCACGTTGCTGGCGTAGTGCTCGCGGGCGAAGACCTGCAGCGCGTGGTCCAGTCGCATGGCCGCGGCCGGCGCATTGGTGCCCGCGACCCGTTCATCCCACCTGGCTCCGGCGACCCAGTTCATCGCCTCCGCGTGCCGCCGCAGCTGGGCGTCGCCCTCCACCCAGAGCAGGCGGGAATCGGCGTCGGCGACGACGACGACGGCGCCCGCTTCCTCGGCCTCCTCGATGAGCAACCGCCTGATCAGCGGCATGACCGCGGCCAGCGGATGGGCGGACCGGTAGGCCTCGAGATCGGCGTCGACCAGGTCGACCTCGGGCAGCACACCGTCCGGGCTGACCCCACTGGCCCGGGACAACCGCCAGGAGTCGGCCACCACCGGGCGGACCAGAGCGACGTCCCCGGTGCTCAGGAACGCGTCGTAGGCCCGCTCGAGCCGATTGCGTTCACTGACCGCGTTGGCGCCCTTGGGCAGCGCGAGAAACTGGCCCGGGGCCGGGCGGGCCGCTCCCGGCGACTGTCCGCTCGCTGAAGCCATGCGTTCCTCCGAGGGCGGGCAGCGTCGTCGCCGGATCCGCAGCTGGTTGGCCCAAGGGTACCCGGAACGGACACCAAACCCGGAAGCTTCGCGCACCGCCTACCGCGCGCTATTGCGGGCCCATCGGCAGGTCGGTGCTTCGGGCGCTGTGCCCCGGGCGGCGCGGTTGGTCGGGGGGCCGAGTCAGCCGGGCTGGCCGGTGCGGCGTTCGTGGTGGGTGCCGCAGCACTCGTGGAGTTGCAGCCGGCGACGGCCAGGGCGACCGCCGCAACCAGCGGTGCCCGGCGACGGGATGGGCGGCGGGTGGATCCGGAGGGCATGAGTGATCTCGTCGCGGACGGTGGCGAGGGCGTCGCCGGGCCAGGGCGTCGCCGGGCCAGGGCGTCGCCGGGCCAGGGCGTCGTGGGGGCCAACCGAAGACCCGCCGGGCGAACAGCGCGGACGCGCCCGCCTCATCGTGTTCGCCGGCTCCCCTCGGCTTTGCTGGACAGATGTACTTCTCGGGCGCTACCAGCGCGTTCATCGGAGGCCGGCGTCGCAGCCGCGATCGTCGTTCTCGCCGACAACACCGGCATCCGGCACGGTGATGTGCTCGGCCGGCCGCCCCGGGACCAGTCAACAAAGCGTGTTCTCGCCGTCGGCATGCCGTGACCGGTGGGTGTCCTGGGTCTCCGCACCGGACGGCCTGGGACGCTCTCTGACCAGGCGTTTCGTGTTCGGCCGGGTCGAGCCTGTACAGTGATCGCCGGTCCCGAGGAAGCCCGGGGTCTTGCGCCATTAGCTCAATTGGCAGAGCAGCTGACTCTTAATCAGCGGGTTCGGGGTTCGAGTCCCTGATGGCGCACCACGTTTGCCCAGGTCAGGGCAGATACAAGTGATCATGATCGCTCCCGTTGATCGTTTGATAGCAGCATTTGATAGCAGGGGCCTGCTATCGGAGTGACTGGTCGAGTTCATCGAGTGCCCTCCTCTGGGTGTCCAGGTTCACGTCTTGCAGGTAGTAGGCCTGGGTGGTGTCGCTGCCGGCGTGTCCCAGCACGGCCGATATCACCGGTATCGGCGTGCCGCCGCCGATCATGGCCACGGCCAGCGCGCTGCGCAGGGAATGCATCCCGCGTAG
>JBIOVW010000244.1:0-4245 GCA_044867945.1 Nakamurella sp.
CCGCCAGCAGCTCGCCGGTGACCTTGGCGATCACGCCGTCGTGCTGCTCGACGAGCACAAGAACTTCGGACATGTCTGTTGTCTCCCTCTCGGACCCGGGTCAGATCAGCCGGGCGGCGGCCAGGAACTCGGCCGCCCTGGTGCCACCGGTGCCGTCGTCGGTGATCTTCTCGCCGGACTCCCTCGGTGGGCGCGGAGCCGCGTCGACGACCACGGTGGCCGCGTTGGCCAGGCCGGTGGTCGCGGCGTCAAGACCGAGGTCGGCGATGCCCAGCACGGTCACCGGCTTCTTCTTGGCGGCCCTGATGCCCTTGAACCCCGGATACCGGGGCTCGTTGATCTTCTCGTTGACCGACACCAGGGCGGGCAGGGTCGCGGTGACCTCGCTGTAGCCGCCGTCCCGGACCCGCTCGGCCCGCACGGTGGTGCCGTCGATCTCCAGGCTGCGGACCGAGGTGACCTGCGGTAGACCGAGTCGCTCGGCGAGCATCGAGGGCACGGACCCGGTCCGCCCGTCGGTGGACTCGTTGCCGGTGATGACCAGGTCGGCCGACAGGGCGCCGATCGCGGCGGCCAGCGCGGCGGAGGTCTGCAGGGCGTCCGACCCGGCCAGCCCGTCGTCACAGATGTGCACGGCCTTGTCCGCGCCCATCGCCAGAGCCTTCCGCAGCGATTCGGTGGCCCGGTCCGACCCCATGGTGACCACGGTGACCTCGCCGCCGTGCTGCTCGACCAGCTGCAACGCCGCCTCGACGCCGCGCGAGTCGATCTCGTCGATGACCGCGTCGGCGGCATCCCGGTCCAGGGTCCAGTCCGAGTCCTTGAGCACCCGTTCCGAATAGGTGTCCGGGACCTGCTTGATCAGAACGGCAATGTTCATCGCCGGCATTCACCCCTCCTGAAAGTTACTGACGGGTAGCTTACGCCATTGGCGCAGCGGTGAGGCCGATGGCAGGCTGCCCTGATGACCGTCCCCCCGTCGGCGCGTCCGGTGATCATGGACGTGGACACCGGCATCGACGACGCGTTCGCGCTGATGTTCGCCGTGCGGCACCCCGGCATCGAGCTGCGCGCGGTGACCTGCGTGGGCGGCAACACCGGGGTGGACCACGTGGTCGCCAACACCTGTTACGTCCTGGACGCCGCGGGGGCCGGCGAGATCCCGTTGGCCCGCGGGGCGGCGGCGCCGCTGCTGGCCGCGCCCGCCGAGGCGGGTCGGTTCCACGGCGGCGACGGGCTCGGCGGGTTTTCCCGGCAGTCGGACCGGCGGATCGACGTGCGGTCCGCGGTGGACCTGCTGCGGCACGAGCTGTCGTCCGCGGTCGCCACCGGCGAGCCGGTCACCCTGATCGCCACCGCCCCGCTGACCAACGTCGCGTTGCTGCTGCGGGCGCACCCGGAGGCCGCCGCCGGCATCGACCGGCTGGTGTTCATGGGCGGCTCCGCCGGTGCGGGGAACGTCACCGCGGTGGCCGAGCACAACGTGTTCCACGACCCCGAGGCGGCCGCGATCACCCTGGCCGCCGCCCGTGACCTGGACATCCCGGTGACCATGTACGGACTGGACGTGTCCCGGCAGGTGTTGGTCGACCGTGACGACGCCGCTCGGCTGGGCGGCAATCCGGACCCGGCCTGCCAGCTCGCCGCCGCGTTGATCGAGGCCCGGTGCACGCTGCTGGGGGTCGATGCGGTCACCATCGGCGACGCCGGCACAGCCTGCGCGGTCGCCGACCCGGACGGGCTGACCACCCATCGGCACCCGGTGCGGGTCGAGACCGGCTTCGGCTATTCGCGCGGGCAGACGATGGTGGACCGGCGGGTGTCCGCGACCGATCGCGTGCGGGTGCCCGGTTTCATCGCCCCCACCGAGGTGGATGTCGCCGAACACGTGGATGCGCGCGGGTACGCGGAACTGTGGCTCCGCACGCTGCTGGGGTGAGATGCCGTCAGTCCGGCATCCCGATGTCCTCGTTCCACAGCGACGGCCGTTCTGCGATGAACGCGGTCATCATGGCCACGCACTCGGGGTCGTCCATCACGGTCACCTCGACGCCGCGGGCGCGCAGCAGGTCCTCGCCGCCCATGAAAGTGCGGTTCTCACCGACCACGACGCGCGGGATGCCGTAGAGCAGGATCGCCCCCGTGCACATGTCGCACGGCGAGAGCGTCGTCGCCATCGTGCTCGCGGCGTACACCCGCGCCGGCAGGCGCCCCACGTTCTCCAGGCAGTCGGTCTCGCCGTGCCGGATCGCGCTGCCCAGCTGCACCCGTTTGTTCCAGCCGGTGGCCAGCACCCCGCCGTCCACCACGAGCGCGGCGCCGATCGGGATGCCACCCTCGGCCAGGCCCTGCCGGGCCGCGCGGACCGCGGCGTCCAGATAGTCCGGATCCACCGGTGCACCGGTCACGACGTGCCTCCCGTCAACTCCAGCAATGCGTCCACCGCGGCCGCTCCGCCCAGCCCGGACACTCCCCCGCCGCGCCGGGAGCCGGCCCCGGCCAGCAGGATCCGCCGCGACCCCGGTACCTCGACGCCGTGGGCCGCGGCCGGGCCGTCGACCGGGAAGTCGTCGGCCAACCAGGGCCAGCTCAGGTCGTCGTGGAAGATGTTGCCGCCGGGCATGGCCAGGCTGCGCTCGAGGTCGACCGGGGAGGCGACGTCGACGCAGGGCTCGCCGTTCTCGTCCCGGGCCAGGCACTCCAGCAGCGGCTCGGCCAGGTGCTTCTGCAGCGCGATCAGCGCGCCCTGCGCGGCCGCCGAACGGGCCTCGTCGGGGTTCTCCCGGAACAGCCCGACCGGGGTGTGCAGGCCGAACAGGGTGAGGGCGGCGCCGGGGTGACCGTTCATGATGGTCGGGTCGGTCAGCGAATGGCAGTAGACCTCGGACGGCACCACCGGCGGCAGGCTGCCCGCGGCGGTGATCGCGTACGCCGCTTCGAGTTCGGACAGTTCCTCGTTCAGGTGCATGGTGCCGGCGAACGCCGTGCGCGGATCGACCCCGGACTTGAGCCTCGGCAACCGGTCCAGCAGCATGTTCACCTTGATCTGCGCGCCGACCGGATCCTCGGTCTCCCGGCCCAGGCAGCGGTCCAGCACCGCCGGGGCGACCGCGGCCAGCAGATGCGGCGCCTCGAAACCGATCTCCGCGCCCTGCCGCGAGGCGGTCACGGTGACCGATGCGCCGGTCTCGTCGACGTCGATCGCCTCTGTGCCGCAGACGATCTCGACACCCAGCTCACGCGCCCGGCGGATCAGCGCGTCGGTCAGCGCGCCCATTCCACCGATGGGCACCAGCCACTCCCCGGTCCCCCGGCCGACCAGGTGATAGAGGAAGCACCGGTTCGCCAGCAGGTCCGGGGCGAAAAGCGAGGTGTGCGTGCCGATCAGGGCGTCGGTGCCGACCACGCCCCGCACGGTGTCGTCCCGGAACCGCCGCTCGATCATCGCGCCGATCGGCTCCTCGACAAGGTCCGTCCAGATGCCGGCGCCGGCCGCGGCGACGACCCGGTCGGCCACCTCGCTCCGGCGGCGCAGGGGTCCGGTCAGCGCCGGCGCGACCACGCCGGCCATGGCCCGGAGTTCGGCGTACAGCCGCTTCCAGGCCGCGAAGTCGCCACCGGATCCGGTCAGCTCACGGAACGACTCCTCGGTTGCCGGACCCAGGTGCCGCTCCACCAGCAATCCGGACGCCGAACCGGCACGCAGCACCGGCGTGTAGGACGACACCGCCCGTGAGGCCAGGGGGATCGTGACACCGAGCCGCCGGAACAGTTCGTCCGGCATGAGCGCGATCAGGTACGAGTACCGGGACAGGCGCGCCGGGTGCGGCGGGAAGACCCGCTCCCCCACGGTCGCCCCACCGGGATGATCCGACCGTTCCAGCAGCGTCACCGATTTCCCCGCGGACGCGGCGAGAACCGCGGCCACCAGGCCGTTGTGACCGCCACCGAGCACCAGCACGTCCGGCGTCATGCCATCGCCCTTCTGATCGCCATCGCCCGCTCGTACTCCCGTTCCACCGTCTCCAACACCGTGGACCACGCCGTCGGCGGTGCGGTGGTGCGGTTGTGCTCGGCGATCGCCCGCCGCAGGTCCTGGTCGGTGGCCAGTTCCACCAGGGCGTCCGTCATCTGCGCGTCCCCGTCGACCAGCAGTCCCTCCGTCCGGTCGGCGACGAACTCGGTGATACCGGTCGCCCGCATGGCCACCACGGGCAGCCCGGCGCACCGCGCCTCCAGCGCGGC
>JBIOVW010000245.1:0-10745 GCA_044867945.1 Nakamurella sp.
AGCTCCAGCTGCTGGCGGGCGCGCGCTCCGCCGCCGCCGGCGCCGTAGGTCAGCACGCCCAGCGGGGTCCCGGCCCACTCCGCGTGCAGGTAGTCGACGGCATTGATCAGGGTGGCCGGCGGGAAGCCGTTGTACTCGGGCGAGACGAAGATCAGCGCGTCCGCCTCGTCGACGGCTGCCGACCAGGCCTTGGTGTGCGGGTGCAAGTACTGCCCGGTCCGCGGATGGTGCGGTTCGTCGAACAGCGGCAGGTCGATGTCGGCCAGGTCCAGGACCTCGACCCGGTCGAACATGCGCGCCTGCCGGGCGCGATCGGCCAGCCAGTGCCCGATCGGAGCGCCCAGGCGGCCGGGGCGGGTGGACGCGATCACGATCTTCAGGGTGGACATCGCTGCTCCCGTTAGTTGTTTGTTCAGCTCATATATGAAGGCTCAACTAATAATGATGCGTGAGCATTCCTTACTCAACGTGAGGGTGGTCACTGCCCCCGGCCGCCGGTCGCACGGATCGCGTCGCGCAGTCGAAACCAAAGGTGACCGTTACGTCCTATGTGCGCGGTCCGGCAGAGGCCCGGGGGACCCGCGCTGATCCAACAACCACTTTCGCGCCGGATTCGTCCGGTTCGGTGGATCTTTGATCAGCGCGGTGCGGCCTGGGCGCTGGTCGCGAGCGCGACCCCGGTTTCAACCTGATGGGACGGTCCCGCCCGGGGCCGAACCGCGCTGATCCAAGCGTCATATTCGCGCCGGTTCTGTCCGGTTTATTGACGCTTCGATCAGCGCGGCGGCCTGTAACGGGCACCCGCCGTCCTCCGTACGGGATGGCGGCCTGGCAAGGACGGCCGACTAAGCTGATCGGCGGTCGGACGCGCCGGAGCAGTCCCGAACCGCGCGGCCGGCACAGGCGGGCGGGCGGCAGGGTGCACCGGACGGTTTCACGACCGGCGCCGGCCGGACCCTGACCGCACCGAACCCGCTGGGAGCACCGCTGTGGCGCGCGTGGCCGTCGATGTCGTCATCAAGCCGGAGATCCTCGATCCGCAGGGCAAGGCGATCCTCGCCGCGCTCGGCCGTTCCGGACACACCGGGATCACCTCCGTCCGGCAGGGCAAGCACTTCGACCTCGAGGTCGACGATGATGTCACCGACTCCGAGCTCGAGGAGATCGCGGGCACGCTGCTGGCCAACCCGGTGATCGAGACCTGGACCGTCACGCGCCTGGTGACCGCATGAGTGCCCGGATCGGCGTCATCACGTTCCCCGGCACCCTCGACGACGTCGACGCCGCCCGCGCCGTGAAGTACAGCGGCGCCGAGGCCGTCCCGTTGTGGCATGCCGACGCCGACCTGCGCGGCGTGGACGCGGTGGTGGTTCCCGGCGGCTTCTCCTACGGCGACTACCTGCGGGCCGGCGCGATCGCCGCGCAGGCACCCGTCATGCGGTCGGTGGTGGACGCCGCGCGGGGTGGGATGCCGGTGCTGGGCATCTGCAACGGCTTTCAGATCCTGTGTGAGGCCGGCCTGCTGCCCGGCGCGCTGATCCGCAACGCCAGCCTGCGGTTCATCTGCCGGGACCAGTGGCTGCGGGTGCAGAACAGCGACACCGTGTGGACCTCCCGGTTCGAGTCGGGCGCCGACATTCTGGTCCCGATGAAGAACGCCGAGGGCTGCTATGTCGCCTCCGACGCCGTGCTGGACGAGCTGGAAGGAGAGGGCAGGGTGCTGTTCCGGTACGTGGGCGCACCGCCGGCCCAGGGCAACCCGAACGGGGCGCTGCGGGACATCGCCGGGATCTGCTCGCCGGACGGGCGTGTCGCCGGGCTGATGCCGCATCCGGAGCACGCGATCGACGCGCTCACCGGGCCCACCGACGACGGGCTCGGCCTGTTCTACTCGGTGCTCGACTCGCTCGGGGTGGCGGCGTGAGACGCAGGACGGGCGGGAGGGCTTGTGAGGGAGCGAAGCATCAGCATGGTCGGGCGGTGGCGGCATGACGGCTCGACCGACGCAGGCGGACCTGCTTGACATCACCGATCCGGTCGGCGCGATCGACCTGGTCGACCAAGGCCCGGCCCTGGACACCGTGGCCCGGGCCGCGGCGACCCCGGAGATCGAGCAGCCCTACCGGGAGCTGGGTCTCAAGGACGACGAGTACGCCCGGATCCGAGAGATCCTCGGCCGCCGGCCTACCGACGCCGAGCTGGCCATGTACTCGGTGATGTGGTCCGAACACTGCTCCTACAAGTCGTCCAAGGTGCACCTGGCCTACTTCGGGCAGACCACCACCCCGGAAATGAAGGCCAAGATGCTCGCCGGCATCGGGGAGAACGCCGGCGTCGTCGACATCGGTGACGGCTGGGCGGTCACCTTCAAGATCGAGTCGCACAACCACCCTTCGTTCGTCGAGCCCTACCAGGGCGCTGCCACCGGCGTCGGCGGCATCGTCCGGGACATCCTGGCCATGGGTGCCCGCCCGGTCGCGGTGATGGATCAGCTGCGGTTCGGACCGGGGGACGCGGCCGACTCCCAGCGGGTGGTGCCCGGCGTGGTCGCCGGCATCTCCGGCTACGGCAACTCCCTGGGCCTGCCCAACATCGGCGGCGAGGTGATCTTCGACGCCTCCTACGCCGGGAACCCGCTGGTGAATGCGGCCTGCATCGGCGTCCTGCGGGCGTCGGACCTGCACACGGCGCACGCCTCCGGCGCCGGCAACAAGGTCATCCTCTACGGCTCGCGCACCGGGCTGGACGGCATCGGCGGCGTGTCCGTGCTCGCCTCCGACACCTTCGCCGGGGACGACGGGGAGGCCGGCACCGGGCACGGAAAGGCACGCAAGAAGCTTCCGTCGGTGCAGGTCGGTGACCCGTTCGCGGAGAAGGTGCTGATCGAGTGCACCCTGGAGGTGTTCGGAGCCGGACTCGTCGTCGGCATCCAGGACCTCGGTGGCGCGGGCCTGTCCTGCGCGACGTCGGAGCTGGCCTCGGCCGGCGACGGCGGGATGCACATCGTGCTGGACGACGTGCCGCTGCGGGCCGAGGGGATGACGCCGGCCGAGATCCTGTCCAGCGAGTCGCAGGAACGGATGTGCGCGGTCGTCACCCCGGACAAGGTGGACGACTTTCTCGCGGTGTGCGCCAAGTGGGAGGTGCAGGCCGACGTCATCGGTGAGGTCACCGAGTCCGGTCGGCTCACCATCGAGTTCCGGGGCGAGACCGTGCTGGACGTGCCGCCGCGATCGGTGGCGCACGACGGGCCGGTGTACCGGCGGCCGGTGCAGCGCCCGGACTGGCAGGACGCGCTGCAGGCCGACACCACTGCTTCGTTGGAGCGGCCAGCGGTGGGCGAGCTGCGGGACCTGATCCTGCGAATGATCGGCTCGCCGAACCTGTGCTCCCGGGCCTGGGTGACCGATCAGTACGACCGGTACGTGCGCGGCAACACCGTGCTGGCCCAGCCGGCGGACGCCGGCATCATCCGGGTTTCCGAATCCGACGGCGCCGAAAGCGGTGGGGTTGACCGTGGCGTTTCAATGGCCACCGACTGCAGTGGCCGCTACACCCTGCTCGATCCGTACGCAGGCGCGCAGCTGGCGCTGGCCGAGGCCTACCGGAACGTGGTCACCACCGGCGCGGTTCCGCTGGCCGTCACCGACTGCCTGAACTTCGGCTCGCCCGAGGACCCTGCGGTGATGTGGCAGTTCGAGCAGGCGGTCCGCGGACTGGCCGACGGCTGCGCGCAGCTGGGCATCCCGGTCACCGGCGGCAACGTCTCGCTGTACAACCAGACGGCCGGGGTGAACATCCTGCCGACGCCGGTGGTCGGGGTGCTCGGCGTCATCGACGATGTTCGGCGGCGCACCATTCCCGGAATCGGACACGACACCGGCGAGACCCTGCTGCTGCTCGGCGACGTGCGGGACGAGTTCGACGGGTCGGCGTGGGCCGATGTGGTGCACGGCCATCTGGGCGGCCGGCCTCCTTCGGTCGACCTGGAGGCGGAGCGGCTGCTCGGCGAGATCCTGGTCGCCGGGTCGCGGGACGGCATGATCTCCGCGGCACACGACGTCTCCGAGGGTGGGCTGGTGCAGACCCTGGTGGAGATGTGCCTGTCCGGCGAGTCCGGGGCGCGGATCGTGCTGCCCGAAGGGTCCGATCCGTTCGTCTGGCTGCTGTCCGAGTCCACTGCCCGGGTTGTGGTCGCGGTGCCGCGCACCGAGGAGTTGCGGTTCACCGAGATGTGCACGGTGCGACAGCAGCCCTGGGTCAAGATCGGTGTCGTCGACCGCGGCGACACCGGCGTCCCTGACGAACAGCTGCTGGACATCCAGCACGTCGCAACCTTCGCCCTCGCCGAGCTGCGTGGGTCGTGGGAGGGCACCCTGCCCCATCTGTTCGGCTGACCCCGGTGCGCGGTGAACATCCGGTTGCCTGGCGCGACCCGATCTTCCCCGGTCAGGCTGACACAAGCGCGCCGGGAGTGACGGCGACGGCAAGGGGTCCCGCCACGGTCAGGGTGGCGTCACCTTCCGCGGACGCGACCAACGCGTGGGCCCCGCTCTCATCCAAGTCGTACACCTCGACCGCCGGCCGATCCGGGTCCACGATCCAGCACTGCGGGATGCCCGCCTCGGCGTACCGGCCGAACTTGAGCAGCCGGTCATACCGGCGGGAGCTGGGGGAGAGCACTTCGACGACGATCGCCGGATTCTGCTGGATGTTCTTCTCGCCGATCCGGTCCTTCGCGACCACCAACAGATCCGGTTGCAGGTTCGTGCGGTTGTCGGGACGCCAATCAAGCGGCGCGAAGAAGACCTCGTGGTCCTCGGGGCATGCGTCGTCGAGGATTCGCCCCAATCGGAGGATCGCCCGCTGATGCCGCGGGATGGGCGCCGGGCTCACCAGCAGGATCCCGTCGAGCAACTCGTACTTGAGGTTGTCGTCGGGGAGCTGGTCGAGCAGGTCGACCGTCCACTCGCCGCCGCCCGGCGGAGCCACGGACCAGCCGGTCGTCTTTTCGATCGATACGGCCATGTTCGACATGGTGCCTCCTTCGTGCCACGCATGTCACGGATTCTGACCGAACCGGCCCGAACGGCTGGGACTTGTCCACAAACCCCAGGTGGCACGGTGTCTGTTCGCCGTGACCGACCGCTGCGTCGTTTCCAGAACCCAGCCGACACCCTCCACGCACAGCCGGTCCCATCGCCGGCGGCGCCGCAGCATCGTGTGCTCACCACCGTCGACGACGGATCGCCGCATCAGCGCGCCGGTGGCGGAGGCCCGAGCAAGCCAGATCTCGGTCGAGGACGTCGGGATCGTCCGGTCCCGGGTGCCCTGCACCACCGAGATCGGCACGCCGCGCAACCCGGAAACAGGGTCGGACGATTCCAGCCAGGGCGCCAACACGACCGCGCCGACCACCGGTGCGCCCTCCTTGACCCGCCCGCCCTCCTTGACCCGCCCGGCCACCTTGACCCACCCGCCCGACCCTGCCAGGTGCGCGGCGACCCGCCCGCCCAGCGAATGACCCACGACGACGATCGGCACGTCCGGATACTCGGCCTGGATCAACGAGAGCGCCCACTGGGCGTCGCCGAGCACCGCGGCACCGTCGCCGTTCCATCCCCGCACCGAGTTGCGCAGCCGGTACACAGCGGCGCCTGGCATCGAGCGGGCGACGGCGCTGGCCATCGGCACCAGCCGCAGCGCCGGCAGACTGAGTCGTCCGACCGGCAACGTCGAATCGGCCGAGCCGCCGTGCAGCACCAGCACCGCCGCCTCGGCCGCGGTCGGCTTGCGAACGGCGGTCAGCAAGGCCGCGGTGGGGCGGCGCGCACGAGTGCTCACACCACGAGTATCCGAAGCCGAGGTGCCAACGGATGGGAGTGCGGCACGGGCCCCGGGGACGACGCACGCCGACAGTGCCATGGTGGTGCGATGGAGCATCCCGCCGGCACCGCGTTGGATCAGGCATTTCTGGACGCGTCGGAGGTCGCGCTGACGCTGCTGGGCAACGAGGCGGTCCGGGTCCGCTGGACCGAGCGGAGCGCGTTGGCCGCGATGTCGGTCGGCGCCCTGGCGTGCCACCTCGGTCGGCAGACGGCCAGGGCCGCGGAACTGCTGGTCACGACGTCGACCTCAGCATCGACACTGCCGGTCCTGGCCGCGGCCGATGAGCACTACGCGCGGGCAGCCTGGGTCGTCACGACGTCGCCGGACGATCCCGCCAACGACCGCAGCAGCGATGACGCGCAGGCCGCCCTTGGTCACCCGGCCATGATCGACCGTGTCACCGCCGACCTGGCCGCCGTCCGGCGCATCCTGCAAGAGGGCAAGGCCGAAGAGATCGTGCCGATTCCCTGGCAGGGTTGGGCGCTGCGCCGGCCGCACTTCCTGCTCACCCGCCTGCTGGAGACCGTCGTCCACTCCAGCGATCTCGCCCAGAGCGTCTCCGTGCCGAGCCCCGAATTCCCCGACGAGTGCTTCTGGCCGGTGTGCGACCTGCTGGCTCGCCTCGCCGTCCGTCGCCATGGCCAGGGTCCGGTGATCAGCACCCTCAGCCGCCGCGAGCGCACCCAGATCATCAGCGCCTTCTGACCACGGGTCCTTACGCTGAACCACCATGGCCCGCTCCGTGACCCATCAGCAGGTTGCGGCAGCGCTCGCTGCGGCCATGGGGACCGGCGCGGCCCGGGACGCCACCGCGGACGCGGTCCGGACCAGCCTGCGTTGGCTTGCCCAGCAGAACCCGGGCAAGGCCGTGGAGATCCGGGTGCCGCCCTACGGCGCGGTGCAGGCCCTGAGTGGGTTGACCCATACCCGTGGCACCCCGCCGAACCTCATCGAGACGGACCCGGCGACCTGGCTCGGTTTGGTCACCGGTGCCGTGACCTGGGCCGATGCGCTGGCCGACGGGCGCATCCGGGCCAGCGGAACCCGGGCGGACCTGTCGGCCCTGCTGCCGCTGACCGACCACGACGGCTGATTCACGCGCGCTGCGACGACCGCAGCGGCCACCGGCGGGATGTGGCGCGCCGCCGGTGGTTCGCCGCGGAAGGGGCCGGGTGAAACCAGGTACAGTGGGGTACCGCTGATTCCCCTGGCATCACCCGCTCACGGAGGAGCACGGTTTACGTGGTCACAGGCCCGCCACCTCGCGCCACCCACTCCGCACCGACGTTCCTTCCGCTGCCGACGGTCCGGCGGCCCACGCCCCCACCCGAATCCGACTTCGATCCGGCCCTGGACCCCGAGCGTGATCCGTCGCCGCGCGAGGAGTGCGGTGTCTTCGGTGTGTGGGCACCGGGCGAGGATGTGGCCAAGCTCACCTACTACGGCCTGTATGCGCTGCAGCACCGCGGTCAGGAGGCGGCCGGCATCGCCGTCGCGGACGGCGCGCAGATCGTCGTCTTCAAGGATCTGGGCCTGGTCTCCCAGGTCTTCGACGAGCAGACGCTGTCGTCACTGGTCGGGCACATCGCCGTCGGGCACTGTCGGTACTCCACGACCGGGTCCACCACCTGGGAGAATGCGCAGCCGACCTTCGCGATCACCGATGTCGGTTCCGGAATCGCGCTGGGCCACAACGGCAACCTGGTCAACGCCGTCGAGCTTGCCGCCCGGGTCGCTGCCCTGCCGGGCAAGGCCGGTCGCGGCAAGTGTTCCACCGATTCCGACGTGGTCACCCGCCTTCTCGCCGGCCGCTCGGCCGACGCCGGCCTGGAGGCCGCGGCCATGGAGCTGCTGCCCGACCTGCAGGGTGCGTTCAGCTTCGTCTTCTGCGACGAGCACACGCTGTACGCCGCCCGTGACCCGCACGGCGTCCGTCCGCTGGTGCTGGGTCGCCTCGATCGGGGGTGGGTGGTCGCCTCCGAGACCGCCGCCCTGGACATCGTCGGCGCCTCCTTCGTCCGCGAGGTCGAGCCTGGCGAACTGCTCGCCATCGACGAGGACGGTCTGCGCAGCGAGCGGTTCGCCGCGCCGACGCCCAAGGGCTGCGTCTTCGAATACGTCTACCTGGCCCGGCCCGACACCTCGATCGCCGGGCGCGGCGTGCAGGCCTCCCGGGTGGAGATCGGCCGGCGGCTCGCCGCGCAGGATCCGATCGAGGCCGACCTGGTCATCCCCACCCCGGAGTCCGGCACACCCGCGGCCATCGGCTACGCCCAGGCGTCCGGCATTCCCTACGGTCAGGGCCTGGTCAAGAACGCCTATGTGGGACGCACCTTCATTCAACCGTCCCAGACGATCCGGCAGCTCGGCATCCGGCTCAAGCTCAACCCGTTGCGTGACGTCATCCGCGGCAAGCGGCTGATCGTCGTCGACGACTCCATCGTCCGCGGCAACACCCAGCGCGCCCTTGTCCGAATGCTGCGCGAGGCCGGCGCGGTCGAGGTGCACGTGCGGATCGCCTCCCCGCCCGTGCGCTGGCCCTGCTTCTACGGCATCGACTTTGCCTCCCGGGCGGAGCTGATCGCGAACGCCGGCGACGTGGAAGCGGTGCGCCGGTCGATCGGCGCGGACACCCTGGCGTACGTCTCGCTCGAGGGCCTGATCGCGGCGACCGATCAGCCGAAGAACAGGCTGTGCGCCGCGTGCTTCACCGGTGACTACCCGATCGCGATCCCGGACCAGGTCGGCAAGCACGTCCTGGAGGGCATCGCCCGTGGCGTCGCCGTTCCGGCGAACGTGAACGGCCGGGAGCCGGTCGCCGCGCACGGCTACGGCGCGGCGGATGCCCTGAGCCGGCCGTGACCAGGATGCAGCGCCGGCCGATTCCATGGCCTGGACCGTTCAGCGCGGAGCGGTCGACCCGAACGGCCCGGCGGATGACCGGGCCGAGAGCGAGACGAGCAATCCCATGACCGACACCCGCCACCCGATCGGCTCAGGCGCCACCTACGAGGGTTCGGGAGTGTCCATCGCGGCCGGGGAGGCCGCGGTCGACCTGATGAAGCCGTTCACGTCGAAGACGAAGCGACCCGAGGTGGTGGGCGGCATCGGTGGCTTCGCCTCCCTGTTCCGGCTGCCGCTGCACCGTTACCGGGAACCGCTGCTCGCCTCCTCCACCGACGGCGTCGGCACCAAGTGCGCGATCGCCCAGGCGATGGACGTGCACAACACCATCGGCGTCGACCTGGTCGCCATGGTGGTGGACGACTTGGTCGCCAGCGGCGCCGAACCGCTGTTCCTGCAGGACTACATCGCCTGCGGCAAGCTGGACCCGCAACGGATCGCGGCCATCGTGTCCGGCATCGCGGACGGCTGCGTACTGGCCGGCTGCGCGCTTGTCGGTGGCGAGACCGCCGAGCACCCCGGGCTGATGGCTCCCGACGACTACGACCTGGCCGCGACCGGCGTCGGCGTCGTCGAGGCCGACGCGGTGCTGGGGCCCGACCGGGTCCGGGCCGGTGACGTGGTACTCGGCCTCGGCTCGTCCGGGCTGCATTCCAACGGTTACTCGATGGTGCGGCACGTCCTGCTGGACATCGCGCGGCTGCGGTTGGACGGGCACGTCGAGGAATTCGGTCGCACCCTCGGCGAGGAACTCCTCGAACCCTGCCGGATCTATGCGCTGGACTGCCTCGCCCTGATGCGGGAGACCGACGTGCGCGCCTACGCGCACATCACCGGTGGCGGGCTGGCCAACAACCTGGGCCGGGTGATCCCGGACGGACTCACCGCCGCGCTGGACCGACGCGCGTGGAACCCGCTGCCGGTCTTCGGCTACATCGCCTCGCACGGCCGGGTCTCCCGCGACGAGATGGAGAAGGCCTTCAACATGGGCATCGGCATGGTCGCCGTCGTCCCACAGGAGGACGTCGATCGCGCGATGGCGGTGCTCACCGCCCGTCACGTGTGGTCGGTGGTGCTCGGCACGGTGGAGCACTCCGGCGACCGCACCGAACGCGTGACGCTCTGCGGGGACCACCCACGCTTCTGATGCCCGAATAGCGGACCGAACCTGACCGCAACGCGTGTCAGGATCAGCTGATGACCTCCGACGCCGCGATCAGAGCGGCCCGAATGCGCCGGCAAGGTGTGTGGGCGCCGACCGCCGCCGAGGCGACGACCGCGCTCGGGTCCCTGGTCGCCATGCAGGGCCAGGAGTTCGCCTATGCGCTGTGGGCGCTGGCTCAGCGGGTCGGCCCCGAAGACCGGCCGACCCACGCGGACATGCTGGCGGCCTTCGACCGGGGCGAGATCCTGCGCACCCACGTGCTGCGCACCACCTGGCATCTCGTGCTCCCGCAGGATCTTCGGTCGCTGCTGCGGCTGACCACGCCGCGCCTGCGCAGGATGACGGCGTTCTACGACCGCCGGCTCGGTCTGGACCGGCCCGAACTCGACCGCGCGCAGCGGGTTCTCGCGGCCGAGGTGAGCGGGGGGCGGCACCGCACCCGCAAGGAACTCGCCGCCGCTCTCACCGCGGCCGGGATCGAGGCGAGCGGCCAGCGACTCGGCCACCTGATGATGCACGCCGAGTTCGACGAGGTTCTGATCAGCGGGGCCATGGCCGGCAAGCAGCACACCTACGCCGCGTTCGACGAGCGGGTGCCGGCCGAGCCTCGACCCTTCGACGAGGACACTGCGCTGACCGAGCTGGCCGGACGCTACGCGGCCACCCGGGCGCCGGTGACCGCCAAGGACCTCGCCGCCTGGGCGAGCCTGACGGTGACCCGGGCCCGGGCCGGCCTTGAGGCGGCCGGCTGCGAGCGGGAGGAGGTGGACGGCCTGGCCCTTTACCA
>JBIOVW010000246.1:0-2058 GCA_044867945.1 Nakamurella sp.
CGGACGCCGGAGCCTGACCCAGGTCGGGCCGGGGCAGGGCCACCGTGGCGGTGGCGTCCATGGGCGAGGCGACCGGTGGGGCGGTGGGATCCGTCCGAGGATCCAGCCGGGGGTCGGCGGAACGAGCCGCGGCCGCGTCCGGACGGTTCCCGGCAGCCGGTTCGGCCGTAGCCGGGCGGGCCGGCGCACCGTTTCGGGTGCCAGGTTCTCCGGCGTCGGCTGCGCTCGGCCGCGGGCCCCCGGCGGGCCTGGTGGGATCCCGCGAGGGCGGGACGGCCGTGCTCACCTCACGAGCATGCCCTGATCGACCCCGGTGGCGGTAATGCGACACCGTTTCGCAACGATTCCGAACGACCCACCCACGCGCGCGACCTGTCCGTCGACGGCGTCCGGCGCGGGTATCGTCGTGTCCCGGCATCGAAGGGACGGCGGTGAGGGGGCTTCGGGTGGGGCAGCCGTCGCTGCGGCCCTGGCAGCGGGAGGCGTTGTCCGCCTATGCGGCCGCGCAGGCCGGCGGTGGTCGCCGCGACTTCCTGGTAACGGCGACCCCCGGGGCCGGGAAGACGACGTTCGCGTTGGCGGTGGCGGTCGAGTTGATGCGTCGCCGGGTGATCGACCGGGTGGTGGTCGTCTGCCCGACCGATCACCTGCGCACCCAGTGGGCGGACGCGGCGGCCGCGTTCGGGCTGGTGCTCGACCCGAAGATGTCCAACGCCCAGGGCCCGGTGCCGGCCGGTTGCCAGGGGTACGTCGCCACCTACGCCCAGGTCGCCGCCCGGCCTGCCATCCACCGGGCGCGCAGCGGCAAACAGCGCTCGCTGGTCGTACTCGACGAGATCCACCACGCCGGCGACGGGCTGTCCTGGGGTGAGGCCGTCGGTGAAGCGTTCGGCGAGGTGCACCGGAGGCTGTCGCTGACCGGGACGCCGTTCCGGACCAAGGCGGGGGAGCGGATCCCGTTCGTCGAGTACGAGACCGACGGCGATCTGCTGCGGTCGGTCGCCGACTACACCTACGGCTACCGGCGGGGCCTGGCCGATCGGGTGGTGCGCCCCGTCGTGTTCGCCGCCTACAGCGGGGTGTCGCGGTGGCGCAACAGCGCCGGCGACGTGATCGCCGCGTCGTTGACCGAGGCCGGCACCAAATCCGTGGAGACGGCGGCGTGGCGCACGGCGCTGGACCCGACCGGCGGCTGGGTGCCGCACGTCATCGCCGCGATGGACGAGCGGATCAGCCAACTGCGGTCCTCCGGCATGCCCGACGCGGCAGGCCTGGTACTCGCCAGCGACCAGGAGGACGCCCGCGACTACGCCGACGTGGTGCGCCGGATCACCGGGAAGCGCCCCGTGCTGATCCTGTCCGACGACGCGGCCGCGTCGAAGCGGATCGAGAAGTTCCGCGGCAGCGACGAGAGGATCGCGGTGTGCGTGCGGATGATCTCCGAAGGGGTGGACATCCCCCGCGCGGCCTGCCTGGCCTGGATGACCTCGTACCGGACGCCGCTGTTCTTTGCCCAGGCGGTCGGCCGGGTGGTCCGGGCCCGAGGTCCGCATGAGGCGGCCACGGTGTTCCTGCCGGCCGTCCGGCCGCTGCTGGCGTTGGCGGCGGAGCTCGAGCAGGACCGCAACCACGTGATGGCCCCCCCGCCGCCCGTCGAGGACGACCTGGACGCGCTGGCCGATCCGCTGCCCCGGGAGCCGGTGGAACCGGGTGGACGGTCGATCGAGGTGCTGGACTCGGAGGCCGAGTTCGCGCACGTGCTGCACTCGGGGCGGGCGGTGTCGTCGGTGTCCGGCACGGCGGGTTCCGGCACGGCCGCGGCCGGGCAGGGCGCCGCATCGGCGGTCGCGATCAGCGACGACGACCAGGACTATCTGGGCCTACCCGGCCTGCTCAGCCCGGAGCAGACCGCGGCGCTGCTGGCCACCCGCGACTCCGACCTCCGACGGCGGGTGCGGTCGATGCCCAAGGATCCGCCGGCCGCCGGACCGGGCCGGTCCGGGTCGGACGGCGCGTCGGTGGTCGGCTGGCGGGCGGCCGCCGACCTGCGGCGGGAGG
>JBIOVW010000247.1:0-5099 GCA_044867945.1 Nakamurella sp.
CTCCGTCCCAGGACCAGCACGGCCACAGCGTGCCGTCGACCAGTGCGATCGCATCCCTGGTAGCCTCGGCCGCCTCCGTCACCGTCGGCTGGTCCTGCTGCGTCGCCTGCTCGACCACGAGCGTCGTCTCGCTCACCTGATGGTACGTACTCGGAAGTCATGTGAGCGGGCATGGCAAGTAGCCGGCGTGGCCGGTTCGCGTGCCGACGCCGGTGATTGCCCGGGGGGTCAGCCGGGCTGCTGGGGTGGTGTCGCCCAGGCGTGGAGGTCGTCGGGGCTGGCGGTCCAGGGCAGGAACCGTTCCAGCGCTGGCCCGGTGAGGGGTTTCCCGCCGTTGCGGCCGCAGTCGTCGAGGTAGGCGGTGAGCCAGGTCAGGATGTTCAGGCCGGCCATCTGGGCTGTCGCGGTGACGGTCCAGATGGTGGCGGCGAGCCGGGCGGAGTCCTCGGTGCGGGAGCCGCCGGCGTTCTTGCGGGTCACGACGGGGCCGCGGATCATGCGCTCGGCTGCGTTGTTGTCCTTATTCCGATATCGGAATAACACCAATTATCCCGATGCCGCGGTTATGCCGATGTCTGTGGTTCGCAGCGGCTCCGTCGCTGGTCAGGGCGGTGCGTGCGCCGCGTAGTGCGGCATAACCTGCCGTGCGAGTGACGATCTCCTTTCCCACCCGAGGTGGAGAGGAGAAGATCATGGAACGTCCGGGACCAGGAGCGGGAACTCCTGAGCTGGTGGAGTACGCGGACGGGTTCGTCGCTTGGCTCGGCCGGCTCGGGTACTCGCCGCGGACCTGCGGGGCGCAGGTCGCGTTGCTGCGGCACCTCGCGCGCTGGCTCGCGGAGCGGGGAGTGCCGTTGTCCGGGCTGAGCGGCGAGGTGGCCGGCGAGTACGCCACTGTCCGGCGGGAACGGTCGCGGCTGCGGTCCGAACGCGCGCTCCGGCCGGTGCTGAGCTACCTGCGGGAGCTGGGTGCCGTCCCGGAGGCCGCGGCCCTCGTGCCGCATGAGCCGGTGGACGTGCTGCTGGCGCGGTTCGGGGGATGGTTGTCCCGTGAGCGGGGGCTGGCCCCGGCCACGGTATCCAGCTACCTGTGCCAGGCACGGCCGTTCGCCGATGCGTGCGCCGGGCAACTCGACGCCCTGACCGCTGCCCGGGTCTCGGCCGTGGCCACTGCCGCTGCCGCGGGACTGCGGCCCCGGTCGGTGCAGGTGCGGGCGAACGCTGTGCGGGCGCTGCTGCGCTTCGCGTGGCTGGAAGGCCTGACCGCCGTCCCGCTCGCGGGGTTCGTCGGGTCGTTCGCCGCCCCGGCCGGCCCGGCCGTGCCGAAAGGCCTCAGTCCGGGCCAGGCGGCTGAGTTCCTCGCGTTCGTGCGGGCGGCCCCGGGCGGGTTGCGGAACGAGCCGATGATGGCGCTGCTGCTGCGGCTGGCGCTGCGGGCCGGCGAGGCCGCCGGGCTGCTGCTGGACGACATCGCCTGGCGCCAGGGGGTCATCACGGTCCGGGGCAAGGGAAACCGGTCCGATCAGGTTCCCCTCCCGGCCGACGTCGGCGGGGCGCTGGCGCGCTACCTGCGTGACGGAAGGCCGGCCGAGACGGCGCATCGGCAGGTGTTCTTGGCGCTGGACGCGCCGCACGCGCCGCTGACCCATGCCGCGGTGGCGAGCGTCGCGGGCCGCGCCCTGCGGAATGCTGGGATCAGCGGGGACGGGGCCGCGCACCTGCTCCGGCATACCGCGGCATGCGGCGTGCTCGCCGGCGGGGGCGGCCTGGCCGAGGCCGGGCAGCTGTTGCGGCACGCCGGCCCGGAGGTGACCGCTGTTTACGCCAGGTCCGATATCCCGGCGCTGCGGTCGATTGCCCGGCCCTGGCCGGAAGAAGGCCCGCGATGAGCACCGACCTGCGCGCGGCCATCTGCTCTTACCTGGCCGCGCGACGTGCCCGCGGCTACCGGCTCGAGGGGCACGAGCAGTTGCTCGAAGCGTTCCTGGACAGCATGCAAGCCCGCGGGGAGACCCGGATCACGGTGCCCGCGGTGCTCGCGTTCGCGACCGCCCCGGCCGGGACGGCCCGGGCCTGGCACGCCCAGAGGCTCGCGGCCGTGCGGTCGTTCGCCGGCTACGTGCACGCCCTGGACCCGGCCACCGCCGACCCGGTCCCTGGCGGGCTCATCCCCGGCAGGATCCCCCGCCGGGTCCCATACCTGTATTCCGGCGAGGAAACCGCACGGCTCATGGCCGCGGCGGGAACGCTGGCATCGCCGGTCCTTGCCGCGAGCATGAGGACGCTCATCGGGCTGCTGGCAAGCACCGGCATCCGCAGCGGCGAGGCGTTCGCCCTGGATGTCCCGGACATAGACACTGCGGGGCAGGTGCTGACCGTGACCGGCAAGCACGGCCGGACCCGGCTCATCGCACTGCACCCCACCGCGGCCGCCGCGCTCGCCGGCTACCTGCAGATCCGGGCCCGGCACGCCGCTGACGGCACCAGCGCCCTGCTCATCGGCCACGGCGGCCACCGCCTCAACCGCAATATGGCCCGCCAGATCTTCCGGTCACTCGCGTCCGGCTGCGGCCTGGCACCCCAGCCCGGCCGCAGGCTCCCGCGACTGCACGATTTTCGGCATGCCTTCGCGGTCAGCACCCTCATCGACGCGCACCGCCAGGGCTGCGACGTCGATGCGCGCATCGCGGTGCTGGCCACCCATCTCGGGCACATCGCCCCGTCTCATACCTACTGGTACCTGACGGTCACGCCCGCGCTCACCGCCGCCGTCTCCGAGCGCGCGGCCCTGTATTACCAGGGACGGAACTTCCGATGACCGCCCTCGCCCCTGCCATCGAGTCGTTCTTCACCGACTACCTCATCGCCCAGCGCGGTGCCAGCCCGCACACCATCGCGGCCTACCGCGACACGTTCCGGCTCCTGTTCGCCTGGATCCGCGAGCAGTCCGGCACCCGGCCCTCCGACCTCGACTTCGCCGACGTCGATGCCGCGACGGTCAGCGGCTTCCTGGCCATGCTCGAGGACGAGCGGCACAACACGAGCCGGACCCGCAGCCAGCGGCTCGCTGCCATCCACTCCCTGTTCCGCCGTGCCGCCCTCGGGTATCCCGAGCACGCCGCGCTCATCGCCCGGGTCCTGGCCATCCAGCCGCGCAAGCCGTCCCGCAAGACGGTCGCCTGGTTGGCCGAGGACGAAGCCGACGCGCTCCTGGCAGCCCCGGACCCCGCGACCTGGACCGGCCGCCGCGACCGCCTCCTGATGCTCCTCATGCTCACCAGCGGCCCGCGCGTTTCCGAGATCACCGCCCTCACCTGGGGCGATCTCTCCCTGACACGACCCGGCGCCCACGTGCTCTGGCACGGCAAGGGACGCAAGGATCGCGTCTCCCCGCTCCAGGCGCCCGCGATCACCGGGCTGCGGCAGTGGCAGCGCGAGAACCCCGGCACACCCGGTGGCTTCGTGTTCACCGCCCGCGGCACCGCCAGGAAGATGAGCACCGACGCAGTCGCCACGCGCATCAAGATCCACGCCGCGACGGCAGCCGCCGCGTGTCCCCGCGTCGCCGCCAAGAACGTCACCCCGCATGTCCTGCGGCACAGCTTCGCCATGCGCCTGCAATCCTCTGGTGCCGGCGGGCCCTCCATCGCTCTCCTGCTCGGTCACGAGTCCCTGTCCTCAACGCGCCCCTACCTGCACGCCGACCTCGAACTCAAGCAGAAGGCACTCGACCGGACTGCCCCGCCGCAAACCCGGCAAGGCCGCTACACGCCCCCCGACAAGCTCCTCGCCTTCCTCGAAAGCCTGTGAGGTTATGCCGCACTACGCCGCGCAGGCACCGCCCTGACCAGCGGCGCAGCCGCTGCGAACCACAGACATCGGCATAAGCACAGCATCGGGATAATTGGTGTTATTCCGATATCGGAATAAGGCCAACAACACCGCCGAGTTGCCGGCCAGATCAGTGAAGGTTCAGCAGCGGACCTCCGGTGGCTGCTGGCGCACCCTGCAAGGACTGATCGACTTCGCCGTCGTGCAGTCCTACCTGTCCACCGCGACAAAATGGGGCATCGACACCCTCGACGCGATGACGCGCCTGTTCACCACCGGTGCGTGGCTCCCGCCTGCCCTCACCCCCGACATCACCACCGCTGCGTAGTCACGCCACCAAAGCTGAACAGCTACCTCCCGGACCCCGATCCGCTCTTCGATGTCGGCGACCCTCACGCCGTCGACGCCTGCGGTGCGGGACCCGGTGTTGCCCGCGACCCGGTCGAACGCCACCGTCAGCGTCGCTGGGTCATGCACGAAGTTGAACAGATCATCGAACCGGCGGCCAGGATCGGCCACCGCCCAACGGTGAAGCTTGGTCTGCATCCCCGATACCCGCGACCACGACCCCACGGCCTGGTCGGGAGCGCCATCATTCAACGGCGCGTCTTCCGGCATTACAGCTCCTCGTCTTCTCGAATACCGCTGCCGCCCTTCCCCATGTGCACGGGCTCTCCCCGGCTCGGAGTACTACGGCGGCTCCGCCCCGTCCCGGATCGATCAGCGGTCGGTGCGCTCAACCCCGCCGGCGTCGCCGGACGCGACGGACAGGGCATGAACCGAGACGGTTCCCGTGTTCACTGTGATTCGCTCGGCGGAGGAGGAGCCCGACTGTGTCCCAGCGACCTCGCCACGGGTACGCCGCAGACCTTCCCCGTGGCCTCCCGGCGCAGCAATTGAAAACCTGCCGGGAGTTCCCACTGCATCGGTAAACAGTGAGACGCGCCGCGTCCGGCCCAGATCTGCCAGGTTCGAGCCGGTGTCAAAGTGGAGGGACGTAGCAACGCCGGTTCCTCGCGTACTCCTTTCCGCCACGCTCGCCGAACCCGCACCATCTGGCAGTACTGGCACGCCCCGGCTTTGTCAGGGCTGCTCCCACCCAATCCGGCACCACCCGGATCAGGCTGCCCTCAGCTTCACCACCCCGCTGCGACGGAGCGGCGGCGAAGGTCTCTCACCTCCACTCGAACCAACAGCGCCTCACGGCGCAAACAGACATCTTGACAAGCTGCGCCGAGGCTGCGCATCTGCATGTGGACGAGACGCGC
>JBIOVW010000248.1:0-11176 GCA_044867945.1 Nakamurella sp.
CGTCGACACGCCCAGATCGCCGTGCCGAGCAGCCCGATCCACACCGGCAGGGCAGCGGCCAGCAGGGTGAACGCACCCAGTTCGACACCGGTCAGCCGGACAACGGCGGACAGGATGGTGCCGGCCAACAGCACCGCACCAAGACCGACGAACACGTCGAGGAAGGTCCACGGCGACCGCTCGACCGCGGTGGAGGTCGTCACCGCCGCCAGCGGCTGGGTCGGCGGGTCGCCGGGGTCCGGACTCACGCCCCCCATGGTGCCCTTCGTCGGTACTGTCGTTGCATGACGGATGCGCGTCGCGGTGCGGGTTGGTTTCCCGATGACGACGATCTGCGCGTCGAGCGCTGGTGGAACGGGACCCAATGGACCACCCACACCCGGGCCGGCGGGCCGGTGACCGACCTGGTCGATCTGGAGGGCTGCTCGCCCCGGGCCTGGTCCACCGCCGACGAGTACGCGCTGGCCACCGTCGACGAGCCGTACCGTCCGGTGCCGGTCGGGGCCGCACCCGATCCGCTGGACATCCCGCCCGGCTGGTACCCGGACCCACAGGGGTTGCCCGTGCTGCGTTGGTGGGACGGGTGGAATTGGACCGAGCACAGCGGACCGCTGCCGCCACCGCCGTCGACGGTCGCCCCCGGCAAGTCGGTCGGAGTGGCGCTCGTCCTGACCCTGTTCTTCGGCCCGTTCGGCATGCTCTACTCCACGGTGTCCGGCGCGTTGATCATGCTTGCGGTGCTGTTCGTCGTCGGCTTCCTGGTGTTCGGGCTCTTCTGGTTCCTGCTCTGGCCGCTGGCCTGGGCCGGGTCGATCGTCTGGGGCACGCTGGCCGCCGCCCGCTCCCAGCCGACTGTCGACCGCTGGCGCTGAGCGGTGCAGCCACTCCCGATCCTGGTCGCCGACTGCTCCCAGTGTTCCGGATTGTGTTGCGTGGCTACCAGTTTCGCAAAATCGGCGGATTTCGCGATCGACCGCGCGGCCGGCCGGCCGTGCCCGAACCTGCAGCCGAATTTCGGCTGCGGCATCCACGACCGGTTGCGGGAGCGGGGGTTCCCGGGCTGCGTGGCCTTCGATTGCTTCGGGGCCGGGCAGCGGATCACCCAATCCACCTTCGGCGGCCGGACCTGGCGTGACGAACCCGCTCTCGCCCCCGACATCTTCCGCGCCTTCATGACGATGCTCGACCTGCACGAGATCATGTGGCACCTGTCGTGGGCGCGGCGGCTGCCCGCCGCGGCGCCCCTGGACGGCGACCTGGCCGCTCATCTCGATCGGATCGACGGACTCGGCGACCTGCCGCCCGACGACCTGGTCGCGATCGACGTCGCGGCGGAGCTGGCGCCGGTCGCCGAGCTGCTCGAACGGATCAGCCGACTCGTCAGGGCGGGGGTACCGGGCGCGGCCGACCATCGGCGGGCGCGGCTGCTGGGCGCCGACCTGCGCCGGGCCGACCTGCGCGGGGCGAACCTGCGCGGCGCGGTCCTGGTCGGGGCGAACCTGTCCGGGGTGGACCTGAACCTGGCCGACCTGACGGGTGCCGACCTGCGCGGCGCCAACCTGGCCGGGGCCGATCTGGCCGGAGCGTTGTGGGTGCGGCAGGGGCAGCTGGAGTCTGCGCACGGTGACACGCGCACTTGGCTGCCCGCGCAGCTGCGCCGCCCCGCCCACTGGACGGCCGCCGAACACCGCTGATGGAGTACCGGATGGCTGATATTGACTGGAACGAAATCCCGCCCTACCCGACGCTCGAAGAGATTGCGACGGGAAACGAGGCCGGCCTTCTTTGGACACTTCGTGCGGGCGGCACCCGAGAGGTCTTCGACACCATTCTCGATCTGCAGCTTTCGGACGGACGCCGGCCGTGGGGAGGCGGCTCGGGCTGGCCGGTTCTGAGTCCGGGGCGATTGACCAAGCTCTCGGTCCATCGAACCGACAACTGCATCAGCTACTGGTTGGACGCGTGTCCGAGAAGGTGGCCGAGTTGCATCTGGAGATGTCAGGAGAAGCGGGCGTTCGGATCGTCCGCCCGTTCGGCGAGTGGAAACCACTGGGCGTCAAGTTCGTTTTCGCGCTGCTGCCGTCCTCGGCGGATGCCGTCGCCGTGACGGCCCGTGATACTGCTGGCAACATCCTGGAGGAGCAACATCTCGGGCCTTTCGGGAGCAGCGTTCAGCAGGAAAAGTGTCGCTGTGCGGGCACTTTCCTTCTGATCTGAACGCGCGTGCGTGCCGGCGTCGACAACTCACCCGTGCTCGATGACCTACACCTGGTCGAATTCGCGCAGGGTGATCAGCCGGTGGGCGATGACCAGGACGGTGCGCCCGGCGGTGAGCCGGGCGAGTAGCGCAAGACCAGCGACTCGCTGATCGGGTCAAGCCCGCTGGTGGGCTCGTCGAGGACAACGATCGGGGTGTCGGCGGCGCAGGCGAGGGCCATGCGCTGCCGCTGCCCGCCGGACAGCGTGGCCCCGCGCTCGGCGACCTGGGTGTCGAAGCCATCGGGGCAGGCGGTCGGCGACCTCGTCGACGTTGGCCGCAACCAAGGCCTGCTCCCCGGGCCGGTAGCCGAACGAAACGTCTGCAGCTCGATATGGCAGCGCAGCGCTGGAGCCGGGCTGGCGCCGGGACGCTCGCGCACCACCGCGCTGGACCTCAGCACCTCGTCGACGCCGGCGCCGGCCCGGGCCTTGCTGGTCGTCGAGGCCACCGGGCGAGCGACTTCATCGGCGCGAACACCTGTGCAGGTAGACCAGCAGCACCAGCAGCACGCCCAGGCTCAGCTGGTCGCGCAGCACCAGGACCGCGCAGCGTCCGGCTGGAGCCGGCATCCGGAAGGAAAAGTCTCGCTGTGCGAGCACTTTCCTTCTGATCGCCGTCCGAGCGCCGGGGTGAGTTGTCCCCATGCGTTGATCCATCCACATTCTCTGAAGTTCTCGCCACGTCTGCGCTCCGGCGCGGCAGCATCAGCGCGTGCCCCCATCCGATCAGGCTCTGCGCCAGGCTCTCGCTGCACACGGCGGCATCGTCAGCCGCGCGCAGTTGCTGGCGGCCGACCTGAGCGCCTCGTCGATCGCCCGGCGGGTAAAGGCTGGTGAGCTGTGCACGGTGGTTCCAGGTGTCTACCGGGCCGCCACGACAGCCATGACCCAGGAGCTGCGCCTGCGTGCCATTGCGCTGCGCATCCCGGAGGCGGTGATCACCGGGTGCTGGGCGGCCTGGTGGCACGACCTGGCCAGGCCGACGAAGGACCCGGTCACGATCATCGTGCCGGCGGACGGATTCCAGCCGTCCTGGCCGGATCTGACCGTCCTGCGCCGACCGTTGGATCGCGCGGACCCTGCGCGGGCTACCAGTCACCACCCGGGCTCGCACCGTCCTGGACTGCGCCGGCCGGGACGACGCTGAGGACATCCGCGATCGGGCCCTGCAGCGCGGGACTACCATCCTGTCGCTGGAGACCGCGCTGGAGCGGATGGCGCCCGGCCACGGCACCACCGCCGGTCGGCGCCTGGTCGAGCCGATTCGCCAGGGCGGGGTGTCGCCGCCCGAGCGGGACCTGCGCCGATCGCTGACCAGAGCGCCCGGCTCGCGCTGGCGGTGCGGAGTGTGGGTCTGGGCGGCCGGTCGCAAGTGCTGGCTCGACCTCGCCGTTAAGGAGATCAAGCTTGCGGTGGAAGCCGACGGATGGAAGGTGCACTCCCAAGGGGAGGCGTACCACACCGATCGGGCGCGGGGTAACGCGCTGGCGAAGGCGGGTTGGGTCGTGCTGCGGTACACCCCGCGGCAGCTCCGCGGCGACCTTGCCGGCATCATCGCGGAGATCCGCACCATGGAGGCAAAGCTGATCGCCGCCCGTCCACAATGAGCTTGCCGGGTTCAGCGGGAAAAGTGTCGCTGCGCGGGCACTTTCCTTCCGGACGGCGGCCCCCGGCCCAGCGCGCACTCACTCGCGGGCTACGGGAGGCGCTGATAACCGGGCGGCGGCCCGTCCGGCAGGTACGGCGCGAGCGGCAGCGGGCGGTCGGTGAGGAAGGCCTGGATCGCCGCGAGGGCGAGGTCGGGGCGATCCTGATAGGTGTTGTGGCCGGCGCCCTCCAGGTACAGCAGCGAGGTGTTCGGCAATGCCCGGCGGAAGTCCGTCGCCGACTGCCAGGACAGGTAGTCGCATGAGCCCTTCAGGATCAGCGTCGGGGTGGGCAGGCCGGCCAGCGCGGCGCGCACGTCCGGCCCGTTCGGGGCGGTCGCGGACTGCGGGTATTGCAGCGCGTAGAACCCGCTGCCGCGCACCGGCCCATGCGCCTGTTCGGGCGTGCAGTGCAGGCCCGGTTCGGCGATGGACAGGATCGCGTCGTTGCGGGCGTCCGCCTCGCGGTCGCCGAAGTAGGCGTGCGCGGCTGCGGGGTTGACCTGCAGCAGGGTGTAGCCCAGCAGCGCCCGTGGGGCCAGCGCGGCGGCGTAGCTGCGGACCCTCCGTCCGAGGTCCAGGCGCGCGGTGGCGCGGTCGCCGCTGGTGTCGTCGGGGTCCAATGCGCCGGGGGAGCTGAGGATCAGCCGCTCGACGCGGTCGGGGTGCGCAGCCAGGTAGTGGCCGGCCAGCGCGCCGCCGTAGGAGTGCCCGATCAGCACCATCCGTTCGGCCCCGATCGCGCGACGGACCGCCTCCAGATCGGCCACGTCACGGTCGATGCCGTACCCGGTCGGGTCGGCCAGCCGGCTCGAACCACCGGAGCCCAGCTGGTCGTAGACGTAGACGTCGAACCCGAGACCGGTCAGTTGCCCGAAGAACTCGGCGTCCCCCCGCATGTCCGGGACCCCCGGTCCGCCGTGCAGCACCACGGCCGGCGTCGATCGGGTCGGGGCGGCACCGGGCATCCTGACGTGGGCCAGCCGCGAGCCGGTGTCCAGCTGCCAGAAGGACTGGCCGGGCAGCGGTTCCGGCCCGTGATCCGGATCCCCCAGCGGCACCAGCACACTGACCGCGGCCAGGACCGCGAGGGCACCGGTCGCCACAAGGGTCACCCTGATCCGCCGAGGACGCGGCAGACCACGCAGCGCCAACCACAGCCCGGCCGCGGCCACCCCGGCGGTCACCAGAATGCCCGCGGTGAGGAAGACGGCCGGTCGAGCGGTGAGCGCGCCTACCCCGACGGTGACGGCGAACCCGGCCATGATGGCGACGAGCGAGGCGGCCACCACGGCCGCGATCCGCCCTGCAGTCCCGAGTCTCATTTCCCGATCGTCTCGTCGTGCTCGACCTGGTGCCGTCCCCGACCCGGTGGCACCAGATCGGTGCGGCGCCGGTAGTAGGCGTAGGTCGCCAGCGCGAGCGACGGCCCCCAGATCGGCACCGGGATGGCGAGAATCAACCAGGGACCGCCGTCCCGGACGGACATCACGATGAGGCTGACCGAGGCGGCGCAGAGCACGAGCGCCACCACGGCCGCCGGCACCACCGCGGCCGGCACGGGCACTGGTCGACCGCGCAGTCCCGGTAGCCACCCCGGCCAGACCTCGCCCCACCGGGAGATCAGCCCGAGGGTGAGCCAGGCGCCGCCGAGCGCGGCCAGGCCCAGGCACACCCCGAAGACCCGGATGCCGCCGTGGTCGAGCATGGATGCATCGCCCGGTCCGAGGCCCTGCGGCCACGGGGTGAGCCAGGTCATCCGGATCAGGGCGTAGGGCAGGGGGCACAGCGCCGCGACGATGGTGGCGCGCCGGCCCCACCGCTGCAGCCGGTCCCGCGAGCGGGCCTGATCGGCGCTGCGTGCGTCGGCCGGGCCGCGCGGCCCGAGCCGGTGCAAGGTGTCGAGGGTCAGCGCGGCGAACAGCAGGCCCCCGACGAGCGCGAAGGCGAGAACCAGCGGGCGCGGTCCCACCCGTCCCAGGCCGTCCCGGACGTTGCGCAGCATCTCCAGCGTCGGCGCCCCCACCTCACCGAGCGCGATGCCGACGCCCACCGCCGCGGCCACCAGTCCCAGCACGACGAGGTTGCCCGGATGCCGCCGCGCTCCCGCGATCAGCACGCCGACCAGGATCGGACCGCCCAGGATCGCCAACGCATAGCCGAGGAAGCTGAGCAGCTGCAGGTCGGGCGCGACGACGCCGAAGAACACGGCGAGCGTTGCCCCGGCCACGGCGAACGCGCGTCGGCCGGCGGCGCCGACCCGGGCACGTCCCACCAGGACCGTCAACCCGGCGCCCGCCAGGCCCAGCGTGAGGAACAGCAGCGCGCCGCCACGGGGTGGGAGGATCGCCATCAGCGAGCTGGGCTGGTCGGTAACGTCGTCCAGGACCCAGGCGGCCGGATCGAGCAGCCACCACAGTCCGAGGCCGGCGCAGGCCAGCGACCAGACGGTGGTCGCGAGCAACAGTCTCGATTTCATGACCACGACGGTGCGCCCGCGTCGCCCCGGGCGCGTCGGGCCCAGGTATCCGGCGTCGACAACCACGGGATGACGCCGGAGCGACCGCGGTCGCATGTGAAGGGCGGGCCGACTGCCTAGAGTCGGCCGCATGAAGCGCGAGCGCGGCTCGCTCCCGGAGCGGGTGAACGCCTGGGCCAACCGCCGGCCGTGGGCGGCGGACCTGGTCCTCGCGGTCGTCCTGGCCGGCCTGCTGGCACCGGCCTCCGTCGGGCTCATCGGCAGCGGCGGACCCGGCGGCGCGTGGACCGTCGTGTTGTTCTGCCTGGTGGGGGTGCTGCACGGCACGATCGCGGCGCGTCGACGGTTCCCGGTGCCGGCCTTCGTGGTGCTCGCCCTGGCGGAGGCCGTGCTGATGCTGGCCCCGCTGATGAGTGATCCCGGCGCGGCCGGCACCCCATATCCGGCGACGCTGCTGCCGTCGAGCACGGCCTACCTCGTCGGCGCCTACACGGTCAGCGCGTACGCCCGGCGCCCGTGGCCGGCGTTGTCGCTCGCCGTCGGCGTCGCCGGCGCGCTGCTGGTCACGGCGCGGATGGCCGCGGCGCCGGGATGGGCGTCGCTCGCCGGGGCCGGCGGGTTCGGCGAGGTGCTCTTCCTGTTCGGCGCCCTGCTCGCCGCGGTGGTGGCAGCCTGGGCGTTGGGCCAGTTCCGGCGGGTGTGGCGGGACCAGGTGGCGTCTCTGGCCGAGCGGGCCCGCCGGGCGGAGGCCGAGCGCGACCAGCGGGACCGCCAGGCCGCCGCGCAGGAGCGGGCCCGGATCGCCCGCGAGCTGCACGACGTCGTCGCGCACTCCCTGTCGGTGGTGGTGCGCCAGGCAGAGGGCGGCCGATATGTGTCCGCGAGCGATCCCGCCGCCGCCGCGGCCGCGCTGGCCACGATCGCCGAGACCGGCCGCGAGGCGCTGGGCGACATGCGTTCCCTCCTCGGCGTTCTGGACACCGGCGGCGGTACCACCGGCACCGATCCGCAACCCACGCTGGACGACCTGCCCGAGCTGGTGGAGCGGGTCCGCGCATCGGGGCAGCCCGTCCGGCTGCGGGTCGAGGGCCGGCCGCAGCCGCTCGGCCGCGCCGCGCACCTGGCGGCCTACCGCCTCGTGCAGGAGGCGCTCACCAATGTCGTCAAGCACGCAGGGCCGGACGTCCAGGCGGACGTGGTGCTGACCTGGCGTCCGCAGGCGCTGCGACTGCAGGTGACCGACCACGGATCCACGGCCCGGGCGAGAGTCGACGGCTCCACCGACGGGCGCGGGTTGGCCGGGATGCGGGAGCGGCTGCAGCTGGTCGGCGGCACGATGCGCGCGGGGCCGGCGGGCACCGGTGGGTTCGCCGTCGTCGGGGAGATACCGACAACCGTGACCGGTGGCGGTGAACCGCAGTGACGGAGCCGGCCATCCGCGTCGTCCTCGTCGACGACCAGGCGCTGGTCCGCACCGGCCTTGCGATGATCGTCAACGCCCAGCGGGACATGCGGGTGGTCGGCGAGGCCGCCGACGGCTCCCAGGCGCTCGACGTCCTTGCGGTCACACCGTGCGACGTCGTCCTGATGGACGTCCGGATGCCGAGGATGGATGGCGTCGCGGCGACCCAACGCATCCTGCGCCGCCGCCCCACGCCGAGGGTCGTCGTGCTGACCACCTTCGACCTCGACGAGCACGCCTTCGCCGCGTTGCGCGCCGGCGCCAGCGGCTTCCTGCTCAAGGATGCGCCCGCCGAGGAGGTGCTCGCCGCCATCCGGACGGTGCACGCCGGTGACGCGGTCATCGCGCCCTCGACCACCCGCCGCCTGCTGGAGCATGTGGCCGCGGACCTGCCCACCACCCTGGCGGAGGACGACGCGATCACCGCGCTCACCCAACGGGAACGCGACATCATGGTCGAGATCGCGCGCGGCGCCACCAATTCCGAGATCGCCGCCCGGCTGTATCTGGCCGAGCCGACCGTCAAGACGCACGTCGGCCGCATCCTGAGCAAGCTCGGACTGCGCGACCGGGTGCAGATCGTCATCCGCGCCTACGAGAGCGGTCTGGTCCGCCGCGGCCAGCACTGAGCTGAGTGGCGAGATCCTCCGATCGGTGGACAGCGAGATCCTCCCGCGTATCGACTGATGGGGGGAAGGAGCGGGGGCCGCGCCGGGACCACAGTTGTCCGGTCGGGCACCGGCCCGGCGGACACCCGGCGCCGCATTTGCCGCGCCCGCGACCGCCACGCCTGCCAAGGCCGGCGATGTGGTCGTCTTCAACGCCACGCCCTGGGCCGAATGGATCTACGACAACAACGACAACAATTACACCACCGTCGACTCCGGGCACTCCACGACCTTCACCGCCGCGGACATCAAGACCAAGTTCCCGACCGGGCAGATGCGGACCTACAACACGTACTCCACGCTCACCAGCATCGTCCACCTGACCGGATACCAGCCCGGTGTGAACAGCTGCACCATCGACGGCGACCAGTACAACGTCGGGTGCATCATCCAGACCCCCAACCTGCTGATCGGGGAGCACGCGCCCGCCCAGATTTCGATCTGGGCGACCAACCCCAACGAGACCCAGCCGGTCGACTTCGACGCGTCCGACCCGGGCGCGGACAAGACCGCCATGGGCAACTTCCTGTCCGGGATCGCCACGATTCAGCCGAGCTGGATCACCTTTGGACCCGACGCAGATCCGGTCACCTGGGGCACCGGCCCACAGGACCTCGCCGGCCCGGTGGTCAGGAACTGCGACGCGGGCGACGCGAGCGAGCAGATCGGCGGCGGGTCCACCCACGAGGAATCCACCAGTGTGACCGGCACGGTGTCGGTGACCCAGGGCCTGAATTTCCTCGACCTGGTCGACACGCAGATCAGCGCGTCGGTGAGCGTCGGGCACACGTGGACGACCAGTACGCAGACGAACTACTCGGTGACCGAAACCATCCCGTCGAACTACGTCGGCTGGATGACATCCACCGCGGCGACGATGATCGTGACCGGAACGGTCACCATGAACGGAAACAGCCCGGTGCCGATCAACTTCCACAACGTGTCGTTCGCCGAGCCGGGGATCAACCAAACCGGAAACCCCGATCTCGACTACACGTACACCGCCCACTCGCTGGCCATGACCCCGGACCAGATCCAGCAGTTCTGCGGTTCGCAGCCGCCCGGCGTCGGCACCCTCAACGCCGCGCAAACGCACGCATTTCTTTCGACGGTGTCGCCCTCGGCCGCAGATCAGTGAGGTCCACGCCCACACCGCACTCCGCCGGGCCGCATCAACGGCCCGGCGGCTTGCCCGCATCGATCGGTGGGATGAGCCGACGGACGAGCTCCCCAAGACCCGGACCACACCGAAGGTCGGTCCACGATCCGCTCCCGATCGAGCATCCTTGGCCGGGGAGGTTCGCGGCCTGCTGACTCACGCCCGCACGGCGTAGCGGAGGAAGACCATGCCGTTGCCGAAGCGGCGTTCGTCGAGCAGTTCCAGCGGTTGTCGGATGTCGTCGGGGAACATCGGCTTGCCGCCCCCGACCAGCATCGGCGCGATGAACAGGTGGCACTCGTCGATCAGGCCGGCCTTCCATGCGGAGGCAGCGAGGGTGGCGCCGGACACATTGAGATCCTGCGCCGCATTGGCCTTGAGGTCCCGCACCAAGCCCGGGTCGAAGGTGCGCTCGATCCGCGTGCGCTTCGTGGAGGCGGACTCGAGGCTGCGCGAGTAGACGACTTTCTCGGCCGACTGCCATATCTCGGCGAACTCTGCGCTCTTGGGTGACTGGCCGGCCACTGCCGGATCGTTCTCCCAGGCAGTCATCATCTCGTACATGGTGCGGCCGTAGAGGTAGGTCCCCACCTCCCGCTCCGCGACGTTGATGAAGTCGAGTACTTCCTCGTCGGGGACGGCCCAATCGAAGGTGCCGGCCCGGTCGGCGATGTAGCCGTCGAGCGACGCGAGGAACGAATAGATCAGCTTGCCCACGCGAGCAAGAATAGTGGCCACCGACCTCGCGCGACCGTCGTCCAGCTGGAACCACTCTCAGTCAGTGGGCGTACTCGTCGTGTCGTCGCCACCAGACATACGGGTCGCCGTGCGGGCGATCCGCCCGGGAGTCCTCCCAGATCTCTTGGCGACCGAGCGGGGTGAGATCGAGGAATGTGAGCCCTGCCGCCCTGGTGCCGTCAGCCTCTCACCGAGGAGACTGCCGAGCACTACCTGGGTGCGCCGGTCATCCGCCTGGGGGTACAGTTCGCAGCGTGGTGCGCACCGCAGCGCCCGGCGCGATGACGTCCGGCCAGCTCCTTCGCCGCCGCGACGGAGCCTGATTTCCGACTGGCTCCTCCGTCGCGGTGTGTTGTGCTGCCGGTCATTCCCCGCCCGGGCCGGAAGATCACGAGCGCCGACACGGGCCCTTCCGCAAAGGACCACCGAAAATGGGTACCCCCGCCCCCTCCCGCCTGCGCACCCCCGCCGGCGACATTCCCACCGGTCAGGCCGCCTACAACCGGCAGCGGCCCAGCGCTATGCCGATCAATCGGTACACCCCGTTCGAGCCGATCGACCTGCCCGACCGGTCTTGGCCGTCCAAGGTCATCACCAAGGCGCCGCAGTGGTGCGCGGTCGACCTGCGGGACGGCAACCAGGCGCTGATCGACCCGATGACCCCGGCCCGCAAGCACCGCATGTTCACCCTGCTGGTCGCGATGGGTTTCAAGGAGATCGAGGTCGGTTTCCCGGCCGCCAGCCAGACCGACTTCGACTTCGTCC
>JBIOVW010000249.1:0-4456 GCA_044867945.1 Nakamurella sp.
GAGATCGTGCTGTCCGCGCCCGGCGCCGGGGAGCTGGTGCTGCCGTCCGCCGATGACCACGGCTTCCCGAACGTGGAATCGATCATCAGGTCGGCACCGGCCGAGGGCAACACCGAGACCAGTCTCGGCGCCGACCTGGTCTCGTCGCTGGCCATGATCGCCCGCCGCCGCCGTGAGCCGCTGCGCTTCCGGTTCGGCGCCGAGCACAAGCCGTCTGTGATCGAGGTCGGCGAGCAGTACCGCGCCATGATCATGCCGGTGATCGCGCGGCCTGCCGAGGAGTTCGTCTGGTCCGTCCCCCACACTGAAAGGACACCGTGATGGGCCGACACCGCGCCGTCCCACCGCCCCGCTTTGCCGCCCTGCGTCGCGCTGGAGCCACTGTGGCCCTGTTCGGGGCCGTCCTGCTAGCCGCGCTCCGGTGAACCCGCCAGAGCCGATCCTGGCCCGCAGCCTGTTCGCCCAGCCGGGCCACGTCGTGGACATGGACGGCAAGTGGCGCTGGAACGGCCAGGAGTGGCTGCCGCTCCAGCCGGGTGACGTGTGCCGGCACGCCGAGACGGGGGCCAGCGTCACCTGGACGGGCGAGTCGTGGCAGGCCGCGCGCTGGTCGAAGTCCGACCGCGACGAGCTGGCCGCTGTCCTGGACCCGGAGGCGTTCAGCGGCATGGACACCGAGGACGCCGCCCACTGGGAGGTCCGCCGGGCCCTGGCCCGCGAGTCGGCCCGCCGCGCCCTGGTGCACGGCTACGTGCTGTCCACCCGGCAGGCCACGCTCCAGCCGTTGGTCTACCACACCAAGGGCCTGGGCTACGAGGTGGGCGACCGGGTGGATGTGACGTGGTCCAACGGCCAGCGCACTCGGCACGAAGTGATCGACATCGTGGACGGCCGGCCGGTGCTGCTGGCCCTTGGTGATCGCTGAGAGGGGGAGACATGGCAGAAACGGACAAGGAACGCGCCGACCGCGAGAAACGCGAGGCCGCCGCCGTCAAGGCGAAGGGCAGCATCGTGCGCGCGACGCTGAAGGGCAACCGGACCGCCGCCAAGACCGAGACGGGCAAGGCCACGGCCAAGGTGCTGAAGTCCGCCGCGAAGAACAAGCGGTGAGCGCGCGCGCCCGGCGGTCCCCGATCCATGTGGAGAAGGGCAGCACCTGGAAAGGCGAGGTGGTGTGGATCTGGTCCTGTGACGTGCATGTGCGCGCCCGTGGCTATCACCACCGGAATCGCCGGGTGGACCGCTGGCTGCGCAGGATGGGAAAGCCGCCGGCACCGCATCCGTGGGTTCGGTGCATGGGCGGGGCGAACCGGCACTGGCACGATTATCACGCTGCGTGTAAGTGCGCTGTGACACCTGACCCTGATATGTCACTCAAACCCCGGGCTGAGACCGAACCAACCCCGCAGATTGGACACGCACTGTGACAACCAAGACCTACGTCAAGTTCGCCGAGGAGAACGACCACGAGGGCGAGACCTGGAACTTTTGGCTCCCGGTCGAGGGCAACGAACGCGCCCTGGCTGAGTTCGCCGACTGGCTGGTCGGACAGGGCGAACGCGCCGAGGAGTACACGCTGGACCTGGAGAGCCCGCAGACCCAGGATCGGGTGGACGCGCTGGTCGAGCACGGCGGGTCTGGCTACATGGCCTATCACACCAAGGTGGCGGGAGCGATGGTTGACATGCCGCTGCACGCGGACATGCTCTACAAGGGCCGCGTCGTGGACTACTTCCAATGACCCACGACCAAGATCTGATGGTCCCGCCGCTGCTGCTCGAGGAGGGCGTGAAGCCCGGCTTCTCGGTCTACGCGGAGATCACCACCCCGGAGGGCGTCACCTTCCACGGCGGGGTGAACCTGCCGGCTGACGCCGCGTTGGGCGACATCGCGCGGGCCCTGAAGTCTGCCGCCATGGCTGCCGCAGCCTGCCACGGCGGGATGCTGCCGGCTATGGTCGCCGACCGTATGGGCGGCCCCGCCCGCTAGCCGTTGCCCCATTCCGACGATGGGTGTAGGGTGGAGTAAGTCCGGGGCCGACCAACGAAAAGCCCCGAGAACCTTGACAACTACAGACTTCCCCGACGGCCGGACGCACATGGACGCGAAACGCCGAACGGGAGGAGGGGTGCCGGCGTTTCGTCGCGCCGTGCCGGCGAAATTCCCCCGCTGGCTGCCCGCCCGTTCACCACGGGCGGGCGCACCCCGCAAGCTTCGCTATCGGCACTGTCCGTCCACCGACAGGCAGCCCTGGATGGATGCCGTGGCGGCCGGGGTGCTCCAGTTGATGGCCCCGAGGATGCCGAGTACTGCCAGGACGACGGCGACGAGCTTGGCCTTGACCGGCATGGCTGCTCCGTTCGGTAGTGGTGGTGTCGCGCAATGATAGCCACCCTGATGACCTCGCCGATTGGTCGCGGCGAGTCGCGCCGACCCGGCGCGTGAAGGTCCCCCGTGTGCGCCCGGCCAGTGTGGAGCGGGCCGGAGCCCTCGACTCCCCTCGAGGGCGGGGCTCGTGTCGGCGAGTCCTGCGCACCGGGGGACCACCCAAGACCCAGCACGGCGCCGAGATCTCCACATGCTCCGGGGTGGGCGCCGTGTGGTGGGGGGCGGCAGGCTGAAATGCCTGAACGGGCTAGAGGGTGACGACATACCCCCGCCCCCACCTGGGACCACAACCGAGAGGAGTACCGATGACCGACACGCACAGTCTGAGCCGGGCGCAGAGGGATGTCCCCGTGCTGTACCTGGATCTGGACGGCACGGTGCGCCACGGGCCCGACGAGCTGGGCCGGTTCGTCAACGGCCCGCAGGACGTGATCGTGTTTCCCGAGGCGGTCACCATGATGCGCGCGTGGCGGGATCGCGGCGGCCGGATCGTGGCGGTCAGCAACCAGGGCGGGGTGGCGCTCGGCTACGTCGCGGAGGGGGCGGTGCGGGAGGCCATGGTGGAAACCCATGTCGCCACGGGCGGCCTGTTCGATCACCTGATGGCCTGCGCCCACCATCCGGCCGCCACCGACCCGGCCAGGGCGCGCTGCTGGTGCCGCAAACCCAAGCCGGGCATGATCGTGATGGCGGCCACGATGCTGTCCTACCAGCACCCGCAGGAGCACTACCCGCCGCACCTGGCCCTCATGGTGGGCGACCGCGACGAGGACCGCCTGTGCGCCGAGGCAGCCGACATTGACTTCCTGCACGCCGAGGTGTGGCGCTCCCAGGCCTGCCAAAAGGATGGAGCTGCCACCCATGGCTGAAGACCGAGAACCACCGTTCACGCTCGGCGAGCCGCGCCGCATGTGGAACGACATCGACCCGCCCACGATGCGGGTGATCCTGCCGTTCGCTGGCCGGGCCACGGTGGCGGAGCTGGTTGGCCTGGCCGCGCAGTTGGGCATCCCGCAGGACGGGTTGAGCATCAACCACGCCCAGCACGTTTCGTGGGTCGAGCCGGCCACCATGCGAGAGATCCTGGCCCGGGAAGAGAGCAACCGCCGGCACGCCGAACGCCACGAGAAGTGGGAGCGCGACACCTATGAGCGGCTGCGCGCCAAGTTCGAGGGGCAACCGTGAACCCCGGCCGGTCGAGCCTCCTGGACGATCCCCGCTTCACCCTGTACGGCCTGGTGGCCACGCTGGTGATCATCGTGTTGACCATGCCGGGCGACGGCAACCCGCACATGTGGGCGGTGGCCTGGACGTTCGTGTGGCTGGCCCGCCGCGATCACCGCCAGAAGCTGGAGGACGCGCCGTGAGCGGGTACCTGCGCAGCGGTCGCCGACGCTACCGCCTCACCTGCATCGACTGTCGCAGCAGCCTGGCGGTGATCCTGGGCCTGGACCGCCCGCAGCACACCCCGGCAACCCACCTGGTCAAGTACCGGTTCAGTGGTCTACGGCTGCGCGTGTGCGCCGAGCACGCCCGCAAACGCACCACGCGCGGCACCCGCGAGCGCCGGTTCTACCTGGAGACCGCCGAGCCCGGCTCCGCAGTGTGGTTCGACTGGGCCACCCGCGTGGACGCCTACCGATTCCGGAGTCTGCCATGATCGACTGCTACTGCCCAGCTCATCGTGAGCTGGTGCTCTGCGTCTGCCGGTGCGACCACACCAGCGACCGGATGGCGCAGTGGCAGGCCCGCGCCGAGCGCGACGACACCCCCGAGGCTCGGTTGGCCGCCGCCTACCGTTCCCGCGTACACGGCGCCGAGGCGGGCGGCAGGTACCTGCGCCCATACGACGGCGCCGAGATGCGCGACGAGCCGCCCCGCCCGGCCAGCACCCGAGCCGAGGGCGGCCGGTTCGACGGCATCACCGACCTGACCCGCCTCACCGACGGCTCGGTCATGTGCTGCCTGTGCTTCGAGTACACCCCGCCCGACCAACTGTGGCGCGACACCCGAGGGCAACCGTGGGACATGTGCCAGCCTTGCGGCGACCGTGAAGGCACACCCGAAT
>JBIOVW010000250.1:0-7342 GCA_044867945.1 Nakamurella sp.
ACCCTGGCCGAGCTGCGTGGTCTGGGCGGCGACGCCGGGCTGGTCAGCCTGGGCCAGATCGTCTCGTACGCCTACCCGATCGTCTCGATCCCGCTGCTGAGCCGGGTGCTGGGCATTGACGGCCTCGGCGTCTTCATCGTCACGCTCGCCGTCATTCAGTTCCTGTTGGTGTGGACCGACTTCGGCTTCGGTTTCAGCGCGTTGCGCCGGACCGCGATCGCCGGCGGCGCCGCCGAGCGTCAGGCTGTGGCCGCCGCGACCGTCACCGCCAAGCTCGCCCTCTGGGCGATCGGGTCGATCGTCCTGCTGATCGTCGTCCTCGCGGTGCCGGAGCTGCGTGATCACTTCGAGCTCTACCTGATGGGCGTGCTGCTGGCCGTCGGGGCGGCGCTGTATCCGATGTGGTACCTGCAGGGCACCGGTCGACTCAGGCTCTACGCGTTGCTCACCGGCGGGTCGCGCGTGGTGTCGCTGACCGGACTCGTGCTCACCGTGCGCTCGGCCGATCAGGTGGGGCTGGCGGTCTTCTGGCAGTTCCTGCCCTACCTGCTGAGCGCCGCCGTCTGCTGGGCGGTGATGACCCGCCAGAGGGACGTCGCCTTCCGGCTGAGCAGCGTGCCCGAGGCGGCCGCCGCGGTACGGGACAGCCTGCCCCTGTTCATCAGCCTGATCAGCGGGCAGGTCATCGTCAACAGCTCGGCGATCCTGCTGGCCCAGTTCGCAGGCTACCGCCAGGTCGGGTTGTTCGGGCCGGCCGATCGGCTGAGCGGCGCCGTCAACGGGGTCGTCGTGGCGATCGAGCAGGCGATGATGCCCCGGGTGTCGGCCGCGCACGAGCGCCCTCACGAGCCCAATCAAAGAAAACTCATCCTCCGCAGCCTGATCGGCTGTTACGGCCTCGCGGGCCTGCTGCTCACGGTCACCGCACCGGTGCTGATCCCGTGGTACCTCGGCGCCGATTTCGACCAGGCGGTGCCGGTCGTCCAGCTGATGGGCCTGGCGACCGTCATCACCGGAGTCACCCGGACATTTGCCCTGGACCTGGTCGCCGCCGACCGATCAAGGGTCTGCTCCGTGGTGACCGCGCTCGGCGCCGGCTGGCACCTGGTCGCAGCGTCGCTCGGCGCCTGGCTCGGAGGAGCCCAGGGCGTCGCCGCCGCCATCTGTGGCACCCAGCTGGTGATGGCCGTGGTGATGGGGTTTGCCATCCGGCGAGGGCCGGCCCGACGACCCCGCCACCTGCGCGTTGGACCCCGCTTCGCACTCATGAGGGAGAAATAGCCGTGACCTTCGCATTTGCCCTTCGGGCGCTGAGACGTCACATCATCCTGATACTCGTCACCGCCGTCGTCGTCCGCGGAGCGGTATTCGCGCTGGGCACCAACTGGCCCAAGACGTACACCTCCAAGGCACAGATCCTGCTCGGACTGAACATCGCGGGCTCGACCATCGACGCGCAGACCGCCAACCTGTACCTCAAGGACCGGGCGATGACGTACGCCCAGTTGGTGACCGCCGACGAGGTCATCAACCCCGTCGCGGCCGCGTCCGGCACCAGCGCCGACCTGCTGCGCGAACGGGTGGTCGGCTCGATCGTGCCGGAGACGGTGGTCCTCGGAGTCAGCGTGACCGGTTCCACGCCTGAGGAGGCGGTGGCTCTCACCCAGGCCGTCACGTCGAGTTTCATGACCCAGGTGTCGTCCCTGAACGTGCTCACCGGTGGGCCGACGATTCTTCCGGCCCAGCTCTCGAGCCCGCAGCCGAGCGCCGTCCCCGACCAACTGCACGGCAAAATGCTGATCGCCGTTTCCGTGCTCGCGGGCCTGGTGATCGCCGCGCTGCTTGCGATGGTGTTCGGTGTCATCGAGGCCGGCCGTGCGGCCCGGCGGGCTGCGTCCAAGAGTGAGGACGAGCGCGGGGAGGACCGCGAGACGGGCGAGGCCGCCGCGGTGGAACCCGCACCGGCCGACCCTGACCAGATGATCAAGGAAGCCATCCCGGACGACCTCCCGCAGGCCGTGAACGGGTCCGATCGTCGCCTGCGCGCGGCTTATCTCACCGTCAACGCCAACCCGGCCATGGGGTATCCGCAACGAAGGGACCGAGCACGTGAACGCGGCACCAACGATCGATGACCTCGAGGCGGTGCTGGTGTCGTACAAGAGCCGGCACCACGTCGAGACCCTGTTGACCGGATGGCCGAGCGACCTGGCCGTGGCTGTCGTCGACAATTCCGCCGACGCCGATGGCATCGCCGAAGTGGTCGACCGGTTCGCCAACGCCCGCTACCTCCGTGGCGGCGGCCAGGGCTTCGCGCGGGCCGCCAACCTGGGCGCTTTTACCAGCCTCAAGCCATACGTCGTCTTCGTGAACCCTGATTGCCGCCCCGACGCCGACCAACTGGTCGAGCTCATCCGTGGCATTGCCCTCGATCCGGCAGCCATCAGCCACGCAGCCACCCCGATCACGCCGGAGGGCGGAATCGAGATCGGCGTCGGCGGGTGGGAGCCGTCGGTCCGGCGGGCTTTCGTGCATGCCTCCGGCCTGCACAAGATCCTGCCCCGATCCGGCCTCTACGCACATCCGCGGGTGGGTGAGCATGTCGACGTCGACTGGGCCACCGGAGCATGCCTGGCGGTCCGGCGTGAGCCGTTCCGCGAGCTGGGCGGATTCGATGAGGCGTTCTTCGTCTATTTCGAGGACGTCGCCTTCGGCCGCCGGGCCCGCACGGGCGGCTGGCGCCTTCGACTTCGGGAGGATGTGACGGTTCCGCACGGGTCCGGCAGTTCGGGCGCGCCGTCGTCGGAGATGCGGCGACTGCAGGGAGCGTCCTTCACGACCTATGTGAACCGCTACAACCCGTCCGCGGTTCGCGCTGGGGTGATTCGTGCGATCTACGTCGCCGGCATGAGTTGGCGCGTGGTCGCGCTGATGGTGGCGGGCCGTCGCCGGCGGGCGGCGTCCAGCCGCGCGATCATCCGCGGCGTCGTCACGCATAGGGCGTTCGTAGGGGGCACCGAGGTGGCCCGCGCCAGGATCGACGAGGTCGGGCCGCGGCCCGTCACCCGAGATCAGCCGAGGTCCACGACCGCCTTGGACACGAAGAAACCCTCGGCGTAGTGGGCCCTGACCTCGACGCCCCGCAGCCGCAGCAATCCGAGGAACAGCTCGTCGTCCCACCAGTCCCGGGCGGCCTGGCTGGGGAAGCAGCGGTGCAGCAATTCGACCTTCCGGTGGGCGGTGACCCGATCCAGCGCGACGTAGTGACTGGGTGTGGTCAGATCGCCGTCCCACTTGGGGATCTCGTAGTGCATGATCAGCGCGTCCCGCCAGACGGTGGACGCGAGGATACCGAGCAGGCGGTGGTCCTGATGGGCGTCGTCGATCCTGGGGGCCAGCACGACATCGGCGGGCGCGCGCCGGCCGAACCCCTCCAACGTGTCCTTGACCGCCGACCAGTGGGCGGGCAGCCGCCCGTCCGGTAGCCCGGACACCTCGACCGAGGCGCCGGGGCAGAACCGGGGAAGGGCCGCGCGCGCCTCGGTCGCGCGGGCGTCGTCGCCGGTCAGTACCAGCGCCCGCACGGTCGCGCCGCCGCGCTCGGCCAGGGTGAGCAGGGTTCCGCCGCAGCCGATCTCGATGTCGTCCGGATGCGCGCCCAGACAGACGACCCGGCGCGCCGCCGAGAGTCCGAACGCGATCATTCCAGCATCGCGACGTCGACTTCCGGGACCGGACGCTGCCGCTGGTCCGGGTCCGGCTGCCACACCGCCCACGGACGCCGGCCGTGCCGGTACATCTCCTCCAGCCGCGCACGTTCCTTCAACGTGTCCATCGGCGCCCAGAAGCCGTCGTAGGGATAGGCCCGAACCAGGTCGTCCCGCGCCGCCTTGACCAGCGCTCCGGTCACCAGGTCCTCGCCATCGTCGAGATAGTCGAACAGGCGCTGGCGGAGGACGAAATACCCTCCGTTGATCCGCATCGACATGTCCGTCACCGGAGCAAGACCGGTGACCAGGCCGTCCGGCCCGGTGTGTACGACGTGGAAGCTGTCCTGGGGTTTCACGGTGATCATCTGCGCGAGGCAGGAGGTCGCCGCGAAGTCCTCGATCATGGTGTCCAACGGGGCGTCGGTGAGCACGTCGCCATAGTTCGCCAGGAAGATCTCCTCACCTTTGAGATGGTGCCGGACCCGGCGCAGCCGCTCGCCGATGGCGGTGTCCATCCCGGTGTCGACGAAGGTGATCTGCCAGCCGCTGATGTCGGTGCTCAGCAACTGGACCCGACCGCCGTCCCGCAGCACGAAGTCGTTGGACTCGGTCTCCCGGTAGTTCAGGAAGTAGTCCTTCACCGACCGGGCGCCGTACCCCAGGCACAGGATGAACTCCCGATGACCGAAGTGGGCGTAGTACCGCATCACGTGCCACAGCACCGGCCGGTTTCCGATCGGGGTCATCGGCTTCGGCAGCGACTGGGTGTCGGTCCGCAGGCGCATGCCCAATCCGCCGCAGAAGATGACAACCTTCACGCACACAGCCTAGACAGGCAAGTAGTTACTTGCCTATAGTGGCGTGGTGTGGCGGAAACACCGAAATCCGAGGCGCTGTTCCGGGCGCTGGCCGACCCGACGCGGCGGATCATCCTGGACGAACTGGCCGAGCGGGACGGGCAGTCGTTGTTCGAGATCTGCGGCCGGCTGGCCATGCGGCACGGGATCGGCTCGTCCCGGCAGGCCATCTCGCAGCACCTGACCCTGCTCGAGCAGGCCGGCCTCATCCGCACCGAGCGGTCCGGCCGGACCAAATTGCACCACCTGACCACCGAGCCGCTGCGGGAGATCACCCGGCGGTGGCAAACCGAAGGAGAGATGTGATGCTCAGGATCAACGTCACCAGCGTGTACGTCGACGATCAGGCCAAGGCCCTGGCGTTCTACACCGACAAGCTCGGCTTCACCAAGCGGACCGACGTGCCCGCCGGCGGGGCACGCTGGCTGACCGTCGGCGACGACCATTCGGACGTCGAGCTGTTGCTGGAACCGACCGGGCACCCGGCGGCCAAGGTCTACAAGGAGGCACTGGTCGCCGACGGTATCCCGTTCACCTCGTTCGCGGTCGACGATGCCCAGGCGGCCTACGAGGAGCTGACCCGGCGCGGCGTGGTGTTCACCCAGCCGCCGACCGAGATGGGACCGGTCACCACGGCGGTGTTCGACGACACCTGTGGCAACCTCATCCAGATCGCCTCCACCGGGTGACGCGCCGCGCCGCGGTCGGCGGGTCCCGATAGATTCCAGGTCATGACCTACACCGTCCCGGCCCCCCTTCGTCAGCGTCCGGCGTTCCAGACGCTGCAGCAGCATTTCGAGAAGCTGCGCGATGTCACCCTGACCGAGATGTTCGCCGCCGATGGGGAGCGCGGCACCAGCCTGTCGCTGGAGGCCGAGGGCATCTACTTCGACTACTCCAAACATCGGGTCACCGCCGAGACCATCGACCTGCTGGTCGAGTTGGCCGAGGAGTCGAACCTGGCCGATCTGCGGGCCGACATGTTCGGCGGCGAGCGCATCAACATCACCGAGGACCGCGCGGTGCTGCATGTGGCGCTGCGCGCCCCGCAGGGTCAGGTCATCACCACCGACGGCGCCGACGTGGTGCCGGACGTGCACGAGGTGCTCGGCCGGATGGCCGCGTTCGCCAACCGGATCCGGGCGGGGGAGTGGACCGGGCACACCGGCAAGCCGATCCGCACGGTCGTCAACATCGGTATCGGCGGCAGCGACCTGGGCCCGGTGATGGCCTACGAGGCGCTGCGCCACTACTCCGACCGCGGTCTGACCTTCCGGTTCGTCTCCAACGTCGACGGCACCGACTTCGCCGAGAAGACCCACGACCTTGATCCGGCCGAGACGCTGTTCATCGTCTCGTCCAAGACGTTCACCACGCTGGAAACGATGACGAACGCGCACACCGCGCGGGAGTGGTCGCTGGCCGCGCTCCGTGACGAGGCGGCGGTGGCCAAGCACTTCGTCGCGGTGTCCACCAACGCCGAGGCGGTGAGCACGTTCGGCATCGACACCGCGAACATGTTCGGCTTCTGGAACTGGGTCGGCGGCCGCTACTCCATGGAGTCGGCGATCGGGCTGTCCACCATGATCGCCATCGGCCCGGAGAACTACGCGCAGCTGCTGGCCGGCTCGCACGCCATCGACGAGCACTTCCGCACCACCCCGCTGCGGGAGAACCTGCCGGTGCTGATGGGCCTGCTCACCTTCTGGTACACCGAGTTCTTCGACGCGCAGACCCAGGCGGTGCTGCCGTACGACCAGTACCTGCTGCGGTTCCCGGCGTACCTGCAACAGCTGACCATGGAGTCCAACGGCAAGTACGTCACGCTCGGCGGCGTCGAGGTCGACTACAGCACCTGCCCCGTGTACTGGGGCGAGCCCGGCACCAACGGGCAGCACTCCTTCTACCAGCTGATCCACCAGGGCACGCTGCTCATCCCGGTGGACTTCATCGCGTTCGCGCACTCGCTGAACCCGCTGGGCGACCACCACGACTACCTGACGTCGAACGTCTTCGCCCAGGGCGAGGCGCTGGCCTTCGGCAAGACCGCTGACCAGGTGCGGGCCGAAGGGGTGGCGGAGAACCTGGTGCCGTTCAAGGTGTTCGAGGGCAACAGGCCCTCGTCCACGATCCTGATCGACAAGCTGACCCCCTATGTGCTCGGTCAGTTGGTCGCGCTGTACGAGCACAGCGTGTTCACCCAGGGCGCGCTCTGGTCGATCGGCTCGTTCGACCAGTGGGGGGTGGAACTCGGCAAGCAGCTCGCGCAGCGGGTCATCCCCGAACTGCAGTCCGACGACGAGCCCGACCTGACCCACGACAGCTCCACCAACGAGCTGATCCGGCGGTACCGCGCGGCCCGCGCCTCGGTTGGGTAGGTTTCGGCCGTGACCGCAGCGACCAGCAAACCGAAGACCACTCGTGCCCGCAGGAAGCCGGTCAAGAGGGTTCCGCCGACGGTCGGTTCCCGGCCGCTGGGACGGATCCCCGTCGCCGACGTCTTCCCGCTCGTCGACGACGGGACCCGGCCGTCGAAGTCGGTGGTGGGCGAGGAGTTCGACATCACCGCGACCGTGTACCGGGAGGGCCACGACGCGGTCAACGCCAACGTTGTCCTGACCGACCCGGCCGGCACCGCCACGGTGCTGCCGATGACCTGCGTCAACCCCGGCCTGGACCACTGGACGGTCACGGTCAGCGCACCGACCACCGGCCTGTGGTCCTACCGGGTGGAGGGCTGGTCCGACCCGTACGGCACCTGGCACCACGACGCGG
>JBIOVW010000251.1:0-10460 GCA_044867945.1 Nakamurella sp.
CTGTCACCAGGCCCTCCCACCACCCTGCGCTCAGGCGCGGGCGTCCGGGCTGGCCACCCGTGCCGGCAGCACCACCCGGGTGGCCCGGGCGGCGGCCGGGACTGAACCGGTGTCGACGGCCGGGATCTCGACGGGGACGACCCGCGCCCCGTTCGCGCTCGCGTCCGGCCCGCTCGCCGCCTTCCGGATGGGCAGCACCAGCAGCGTCACCAGCATCCACAGCAGCTGGACGCTTCCGGCGATGGCCAGCGCGAGACCACCGCGCTCGTACTCCCAGTCCCGCACGTTCATCAACGAGGCCGTCGGGATGCACCAGAAGGCCAGGCCAGCGGTCATCACCACGGAGTAGCCGATCACTTGGCCGATCCGTCCCATCAGTAGGCGATCTGACGACTTGTAGCCGCGGTCGTCCGCCGCCAACGCGCCGACGGTCCGCTTCAGCTGCACCGCGATGATCAGCATCGCCGGGAAGACCCAGATGATGTGGTGAACCCAGCTGACCGGGCTGACCAGCACGCCGACCAGACCGGCGAGGGTCATGGCCGCCAGCTCGTCACCGGCCAGCGCGGCCTTGCGGGCGCGCCAGAAACCGATCACCACGACCACCGCGGCGAGCAGCAACCAGGGCAGTCGGCCCGGCGCCAGCGGGGAGTCGATCCGGGCGATCAGCCCGTTGACCGACTGGTTCATCGTGGTGTCCAGGAAGCCGACCCGGGAGGTCTCCCAGACCAGCGAGGTGAAGTACTTCCAGGTCTCGGCCGGCGCGATGACCAGGCTGACCAGATTGGCGGCGATGACCGTGCCGATGGCGGTCAGCGCGGCCCGCCAGCGGCCGACGACCAGCAGGTAGACGATGAAGATGCCCGGCGTCAGCTTGATCGCGGTGGCCAGGCCGATGCCGACGCCGGTCCACCTGCTGCCGCGCCGGCCCAGCACCAGCAGGTCGACCGCCACCAACAGCGCGAGGTAGACGTTGATCTGACCGAAGGAGAAGGTCTGCCGGAACGGCTCGAGGGTGAACGCGAACGCCGTGGCCACGCCGGCCGCAGCCAGCATCAGCGGCTTGGGCAGCCGGACCCGCTCGCGCAGCACCAGGTAGACGAACGCCGCGCCGGCCGCGACGATCCCGAGCAGCGAGATCACCTTGACCGCCGGGTAGGTGAGCAGGACCATCGGCGTCATCAACAGCGCGCCGACGGGCGGATAGGTGAAGCCGAGTTCGATGTTGACCCGATCGGGCTGCGCGTACGAGTACAGGTCCTGGCCCGCTAGCCAGTAGTTGATCGCGTCGTAGTACAGCCGGAGATCGAACTGGCCGTGGTCCTGCCCGATGACCTCGTTGAAGGCCCACGCCGCAAAGACGGCCAGCATGACGGGCAGGACGACCGTCACGACACGGGTCGCGCGGGGCAGGGAATCCCACCAGCGCACCACCCGCATGGACGTCACAGTTGTTCGATCGGCTTGGGTCACGCCCCAATTATCGCAAGAACCGTGATTCTTTCGGAACCACTCTTGACCATTCCGGTACATAGGAAAGATCACGTCCGGCAGGACGCAACCCTCGGTTCTCGATCACCTTGGCAGGCCCTGAAACGCGCAGGTCAGTGCCGCCATCGCCGGGCTCGGCCCGGAATCGGTGCGCGACACCGCCCGGTCCGGCGACAATGGTAAAGAAATAGTCAAAGAATGGGAGGCGAATCGCCGGAAGGGTAAACTGCGTGCCAAATGTGAGCGGCGACACATTTCGATCCGGCAACCATTCGGCGCGCCGCGCGTGGGGTCTGGGTGTCCCGGCAGCGGCCCCGGTGGGTACGGTCGGCCCACACCGACCCGGGAGGGACCGCATGCCTGAGCCGATCGAGGTCCGCAAGATCCCGCTGCACAGCGTGTCCGACGCCGGCGAGCTGACCGACCTGTTCGAGGCCGGAGTGATCGACGCGGACCGGGTGATCGCGGTGATCGGCAAGACCGAGGGCAACGGCGGCGTCAACGACTACACGCGGATCATCGCCGACCGGGCCTTCCGGGAGGCGATCGTGGCCGGTGGCACCCGGTCGATGGACGAGGTCCGGCAGGTGCCGATCGTCTGGTCCGGCGGCACCGACGGGGTGCTGTCGCCGCATGCGACGGTGTTCGCCACCCTGCCTGCCGACGCGGCGCCGGCCACCGACGAACCGCGGCTGACCGTCGGGTTCGCGATGAGCGAGCAGCTGCTGCCGGAGGACATCGGCCGGACCGCGATGATCACCAAGGTGGCGGCCGCGGTGCGCGAGGCCATGGAACGGGCCGGCATCACCGACCCGGCCGACGTGCACTACGTGCAGACCAAGACACCGCTGCTGACCATCCACACCATCCGGGACGCCAAGCGGCGCGGGCAGACGGTGTGGACCGAGCACACGCACGAGTCGATGGACCTGTCCAACGGCTGCACTGCGCTGGGCATCGCGGTTGCGCTCGGCGAGATCGAGATGCCACGGGACGACGACGTCATGCACGACCGGTCCCTGTACTCGTCGGTCGCCTCCTGCTCGTCCGGCGTGGAACTCGACCAGGCGCAGGTCGTGGTGGTCGGCAACGCCCGCGGGGTCGGCGGGCGCTACCGGATCGGGCACTCGGTGATGCGGGACGCGCTGGACGCCGACGGCATCTGGGCCGCGATTCGCGATGCGGGCCTCGAGCTGCCCGAGCGGCCGCACCCGTCGGACCTCGGCGGCCGGTTGGTCAACGTGTTCCTCAAGTGCGAGGCCTCCCAGAACGGGCAGGTCCGCGGCCGGCGCAACGCCATGCTCGACGACTCCGACGTGCACTGGCACCGGCAGATCAAGGCCTGCGTCGGCGGCGTCACCGCCGCGGTGACCGGCGACCCGGCGGTGTTCGTGTCGGTGTCCGCGGCGCACCAGGGTCCGGACGGTGGGGGACCGGTCGCCGCGATCGTCGATCTGGGCTGAGCGCTGACGGTGCGCGCTGACGGTGCGCCTTCGGCTGAAGGTGGGTGCCCCCTTGGTTCGCTGATCAACCCGGCGGATCAGTGCCCGATTTCGCCGGGTCGGCGCCGGGTTGATCAGCGTCGTGGCCACCAGCCGCCGGTGCGGCAGCCGCCCGCAGCAGTCACCCGGCGTATGACACCGGCCCGGTCGACCGGGCCACCTCGACGAATCGGCGCCGTGCGTGCGACCGGATATCCCTGGCACAGTTCAGCGCGCGGGTGCACTTCACGACGCGCGGGTGCACTTCACGACACGCGGGTGCACTTCACGACACGCGGGCGACGCGCAAGGTGCTCCGGGACGTCGTGAGGTGCGCCCGCTGCGTGCAGAGTCGACCGTGCGGACCCGCGCTGATCCAACAACCACTTTCGCGCCGGATTCGTCCGTTTCGGTGGATCTTTGATCAGCGCGGTGCGGTCTGGGTGCCGGTCGAGCGCGACCCCGGTATGAACCCGATGGGTCGGGCCCGGCCGGGGGCCGGCCCCGCCGTTCAGTCAAGGCAAAAGGTGACCGTTAAGTCCGAAACGCCCCGCTAGGGCACAGCGTTCTGACCGGCGAGGCCCCCCACATCCACCTCAGCTGTCGAAGAAGGCTGCCCAGGTGGATCTCGCCGGACCACCTACGCCGGCCGAGGCATCGAAGCCGTTTCAAGCCGGGGAGACGGCCCCAGGGCCCGTCCATCGTTTCAATCCACCGAATCGGCGTCCGTTTTGTCGGGGTCGGCGCGGGAAAGATCAGCGGGGGGTTCAGCGGCGGATGAACTCCAGGTCCCGGATCTGATGCCCGGCGGCCAGACCCCGCCGCTCGAACCGGGTGAGCGGCCGGAACGCGGGGCGGGGAGCCCAGCCGGGGTGGGCGTTGCGCAGGCTGTCGGTGGCGGTGCAGGCCGCCAGCATCTGCTCGGCGTAGGTCTCCCAGTCGGTGGCCAGCCGGAAGATGCCGCCCTTGCGCAGCCGGGACCCGACAAGTTCGGCGAAGTCGGGAGTGACCAGCCGGCGCTTGTGGTGCCTGGTCTTGGGCCAGGGGTCCGGAAAGAACAGCCACACCTCGGCCAGCGACCCGGGTCGTATCAGGTCGGTCAGCACCGTGACGCCGTCATCGCGGACCAGCCGCACGTTGTGCGCGCCGACCCGGTGCAGGTGGTGCAGCGTCTGGGCCACACCCGGCTTGTAGACCTCGACCGCGAGCAGGTTGACCTCCGGCCGGGCCGCGGCCATCTGCGCGGTCGACTCGCCCATGCCGGAGCCGATCTCCAGCACCGTTTCGGCCTTGCGCCCGAAGAGGGCCGGCAGGTCGATGGCCCCGGAGAAGTCGGCAGGGTCCCGGTACCAGGCCGCCGCGTGGGCCTGGAACGCCCGGCGCTGGACCGGATTCAGCCGGCCGCCGCGGGGATGGAAGCTGACCACCCGGCGGAAGTGGGCAGGCAGCTGGTCATCGTGGGCGGTGGTCACGATCCTGGTGTCCTGCACACCAGGCAGCGTAGCGACCGCGCTGAACAACCCGGCTCCTCCGGCGCCGGATTGTCCGCGCCCGGTCCTCCTGTGTTCAACGGCGGCCTCGCAAGGTCGGCGACCGCACCGGCCGGGTCCGCGCCCATGTCAGCCGGTGTTGGATCCGGATCGCTGCTCGCGGTGTTTCATCTCCGCCTCGTACACGTGCGGCCGACCATCGGACAGCCGCTCCCGGACCAGCGCGTCGACCGCCCGGAACACCTGGTAGTAGTGCTCGTCGTAGCCCTCGACCAGCTGGAACGTCCACATGCCTGGCACGGTGTCGCGGCCGACCAGCACCTGATCGATCTCGTCCGCCAGCTCCGCATGCCCGGCGGCGCGCAACGCGGTCACCGCGTCCTGCAGGGCCAGGTCCGCTTCGCCGGACATGCGGTGGAAGCCGTAGAGCAGGCCCCGCGCGTTCTCCACCACCTCGAACGCGGCCGATACCCGGCCCACCGCGTCCACGGTGGCGTCGTCGGATTCGGCCGTCCGCGGATGCACCACCTCCCGGTCGGGGCGACGGGCGCTGCCGAATCGGTCCAGCAGGCCGGACATGTCAGGCGTCCCGCTTCTGCAGCAGCACCAGCGCGACGATCCACAGCGCTGCGGCCGTGCCGCCGAACACCAGCAGGCCCTGCAGCGCGTCGGGACCGGCGGTGGGCTGGAAGAGGTTCGAGATGCCGGTGGACGGCGCGACGATCTTGTCCGAAGCCGTGAACGGCAGCCACGGGCCGACCTTCTCGCCGACCGTCGGGATCAGCCCGAACAGGCCCTCCAGGATCAGCGGCCAGAGCAGCAGGATGGCGATCGCACCGGCCGACTGGCGAACGATCGTGCCGACCGACACGGCGATGACGGCGGCGATCCCGAAGATGGCCCCGTACCCGACGACCTGCCGCCAGTCGTCCCAGGTCGACAGCTCCAGCGGCACCGGCGGGTCCTGCGCCAGCGCCTTCGCCAGGAAGTAGGAGGCGACAGCCGCGATCAGGCCGACCACTGCGCCGAGCACGGCCAGCAGCACGGTCTTGGCCAGCAGCACCAAAGGTCTTCTCGGCACACCGAGGAAGGTGTTGCGGATGGTGCTGAAGCGGTACTCGGTGGTGACCGCCAGCGCCGCGAGCACCATGAAGATGCTCATGCCCAGGCCGACACCCCGAAGCAACAGGTAGGGGATGGCCGCCTCACCGTTCTCCACCAGCCCGAACAGGGTGGCGAAGCCCAGCGCGGCCGCCGCGATCGCGGCCAGGCACCAGTACGGCGAACGGGTGGAGAACAGCTTGATGCGCTCGACGTTCAGCAGGGTCATCGGGGACCACCCTCCTGCGGCGAGAGGTGTGCGGCGCCGGCCGAGGTGGGTGGCGCACCGGGGGGACCGGGCGGGCGTGGGACCGGACCGTCCGGCGGGAATGCGTACGCCGGGGCAGCGGGCCCCACCGCGACGCCGACGGGCGCGCCTTCGGCGGTGAAGGCGCCCGGTCCGCTGCGCTGCGCATGCGACTCCCCGTACTCGACCGCGTCGCCGGTGAGCTGGATGAACGCGTCCTCGAGCGAGCCGACCTGGGCGGTCAGTTCGTGCAGGGTGATGCCGGCCGCGCCGGCGATGTCGCCGACCCGCTCCATCGGCGCGTCGACCACCTCCAGTGCCCCGTCGACGTCACTGACCTGCAGGTTCGCCTGGACGAGCGCACCGCGCAGGTCGGCCAGCCGGGGGGAGCGGACCCGGACCGACGACCGAGTGGCCTGGGCGATGAAGTCCTTGGTCGTCGCGTCGGCGATCAGCCGACCCCGACCGATCACGATCAGATGGTCGGCGGTGAGCGCCATCTCCGACAGCAGGTGCGACGAGACGAACACCGTGCGGCCCTGCGCAGCGAGGTTCTTCATGAAGGTCCGGATCCAGTAGATGCCCTCCGGATCCAGCCCGTTCACCGGTTCGTCGAACAGCAGCACCTTCGGATCCCCGAGCAAAGCGCCGGCCAGGCCGAGCCGCTGCTTCATCCCGAGTGAGAACTTGCCGACCGCCTTGCGGGCGACGCTGCCGAGGCCCACCAGCTCCAGCACCTCGTCGACCCGACGAGTCGGGATCCGGTTGGATGTCGCCATGAATCGCAGATGGGACCGGGCGGCACGGTTGGGATGCACCCAATTCGCGTCCAGCAGCGCACCCACCTGGGTCAATGGACGGTGCAGGGCCGCGTACGGCCTGCCGTCGATCAGCGCACGCCCGGAGTTCGGGTTGTCCAGACCGAGCATCATCCGCATCGTCGTGGACTTGCCGGCTCCGTTGGGTCCCAGGAACCCGGTGACCATCCCCGGCTGCACGGTGAAGGACAGGTTGTCGACGGCCAGCGTGGAGCCGTACCGCTTGGTGAGTCCGATTGCCTCGATCATGTGACCTCCCCGCGCCCAGCATGGCATGAGCCGGGCGCGGGACGTCGGCCGCTGGGTCGCGGTAGGCGGGCCGGGGGTGGTCAGTCGCCGAAGGTCAGCCCCTCCATGGGCAGGTACAGGTTCGCCCGAAGCTCCCGGCGGACCCGCTCCCAGCCCTTCCTGGCTGAGCCATCCGGCCTTGTCCGGGCGGCAATTGCGCCACTGACCAGGGCGGTGGCGAACGAGGTACCGGACCAGGCCGCGTATCCGTCGTATTCGCGCGTGGTGCTTTCGGGTGCCTCGCCGGCATACCGCTCGCGATCGGCTGCCGACCGCGCCTCGAACCCGCCGACCACGCCGGTGAGGTAGGTGCTGATCACCTTCTCACCGCGGGCAAGGACGTCCACCCACGGCACATCCGGGCTGAGGTCCGAGCGGCTGCCGTCCGCCCTGGCCGATCCGACCGCGATGACCGGCGCTGCGGCGGATGGATACACCGGCCGCTTTGACCAGGCGAAGGAGTAGCCGTCCCGCCTCGTTTCCTTGTCCGCGCCGTGGTTGCCGGCCGCCGCGACGACCACGACGTCAGGGCCCAGCGTGGCCAGTGCCCGGTTGATGGACAGCGGTTCGAGCCCGTCGTAGGTGAACGTGCCCGAGCTGAGGTTGATGATCCGGATGCGATCCGCCGGCGCCGCAGCGCTGTTGGCCGCGCCGAACTCGGCGAGCCGGTTGGCGAATTCCCAGGACGTCGCGATCCCCTGCTCGCTCAGCGCCGCGCTGGGAACCACGATGGCGCCGGGGGCCTGCTGCAGGATCAGCCCGGCCAGGAATGTGGCGTGGCCACCACGCCAGTTCGGCTGGTCCGCGGTCAACAGGGCGCTGCCCTCGTCGTGCACACCGCCGGTCAACCAGGGGTGCGGGGCGAACGGGGTGTCCAACAGCCCGACCCGCACCCCCGCGCCGGGACCCTGGCGGTTCAGGGCCTGCTGCGCCCACCGGGGCGGGTCAACTGCTACGGGCGGCTGTGTGTCGTCGCGGATGATCACGTCACCGCGGATGATCACGTCGCCCGCGATGCTCTGCCTGAGCTGGCGGTTCTTGCCCATCACCGGCGTCCAACCGGCGTAGCTCGACCGGAAATAGTTGCGCAGCCAGGTCAGCACCGCGTCGATGACGAACTCGTCGCCCGTGCCGATCAGCGGAGGTTCGAGGCCACGGGCGGCCAGGTCCGATCGCTCCTGCTCCTCGGCGCTCCTGCGGGACGGCGGCACCAGAAACATCCGGCGCAGGCCGAGCAGTGGACTCTCGTCCTCGGGCCGGGGGTCCTCGACGCTGATGCCCAGTTCGTCGTAGAGCGTCGTCTTGACCAGAGCAGCGTCCTGCAACGCAACGAGGATCGAGTTGGTCTCGATCGGCTCCAGGCCCGGAATCGAATCGCGCATTTCGGTCATGGATGGCGATACTAGGGCTTCGCTTCGGGCCCGTGCACCCGGATAATTCCGGGTGGACGACCCCCAGATGGGTGTGGGGAGGGGCCGGATGTCTTCAGTTCCGAGAGTTGCGGCCGAGTACAGGCTCGCCGCCGAGGACGTTTTGAGGCTGGCCACCGTCGAACCCCGCCGCGCCCACGAGCGAGCGATGGAACTCGGGGAGCGGGCCCACCGCGGCGGTGACCTTCGCGCGGCCGCGATCTGTGCGCACGCCGCGGGGGTGGCCGCCCAACAACTGGGTGACATCGACGATGCGATCGATCAGTACCGCAGGTCGATCCGGATGTCCCGCCCGGCCGGCGCCCCGGATGTGGCCGCCCGGGCGAGAGCGAGCCTGGCCGGCTCGATGCTGGTCCGCGGCCGGCCGACCGCGGCGCTGCGGGAGGTCGACCTCGCCCTCACCGACCTGTCCGGGGTGGATTCGGCCCGCGCGCTGACCCAGCGGGCGGCGATTCTGCAGCTTGTCGGTCGGCCGGACGACGCGCTTGCCGACCTGCGGCGGGCGATCCCGGTCCTGCGCCAGGCCGACGACGCCGACTGGGCCGCGGGCGCACTGTCCAACCGGAGCGTGCTGCACATTGCGCGCCGGGCGTTCGCCGCGGCCGAGGCCGATCTGCAATTGGCCGGGCGATTGGCGGGGGAACACGACCTGACCCTGTGGTCCGCCTACATCGAGCAGAACCTCGGCTGGCTGGACTCCAACCGCGGCGAGATGGTCTCCGCGCTGGGGCATTTCGCCGTTGCCGAGCAATTGTTCGGAAAGGTGGGAACCGGCACCGGCGCACTGTCCGTGGACCGCGCGGAATTGCTGTTGTCGTTGCGGCTGATCGACGAGGCCCGCTCGGCCGCGGAGAGCGCGGTGGAGGTGCAACGGCGGCACCGGGATCAGCTGCGCCTGCCGCGTGCCCAGCTGCTGCTCTCGACCGTCGCGCTGGTACAGGGTGACCTCGAGGTGGCCGTGCAGGCGGCGGACCAGGCGATCCGCGGATTCCGGCGGCTCGGCGACGACGGCGGCATCGCGCTGGCCAGGTTTGCCCGGCTGCGGGCCCGGTACACCGTCGACCGACAGTCCGTGCCCGCCGGGCGCGCCCGCCGGATCGCAGCCGAGTTGGGGCGGACCGGTTGGTTGGTGCCGGCCCTTGAGGCCCAGGTCATGGCCGGGATCATCGCGTTGCGCCGCGGCCAGCTCGGTGCCGCCCGGGAGGACCTGCGATCGGCGGCCGGGGCCAGGTCGACCGGCCCGGCCGAGGTTCGGCTGCGCGGCTGGTACGGCGAGGCCCTGCTGCGGTATGCGGACGGGCGGGCACGGTCGGCGAACTCGGCGGTCGACGCCGGTCTGCGGATCGTCGAGCGCTACCAGGCCTCGCTCGGTGCCACCGAGCTGCGCGCCCACGTCACCCTCCATCGTGGTGAGCTCGCCAGGCTCGGCCTCCGGATCGCGCTTGAGGCGGGGGATCCGCGCCGTGTGTTTGCCTTCGTCGAGCGTGGTCGGGCGACCGCCCTGCGGTTCCGGCGGCCGCGTCCACCGTCCGATCCGACCTTGTCCGACCACCTGGCCGACCTGCGGACCACGATGAAGGAGATCGACGAGGCCAGGGCGGACGGCCGTTCGACCGCCACCCTGATCGGACGTCAGGTCCGACTGGAGGACGCGATCGCCGGTCGCACGATGCAGCTGCCCGGTGCGCTCGGCATCCCGCGCCGGATGCCGCGGGAGCCCGCCGAACTGGCCGCGGCTTTCGCCGGATCGGCACTGGTGGAATACCTGGAACAGGACGGACGGCTGTATGCCGTCACCGTCCTGGACGGTCGTGCCCGCCTGCACACGCTCGGGCCGCTCGAGGCTGCCGGCCGATCCCTGCCGCAGCTGTCGTTCACGCTCCGGCGTTTGGCTCGGCCGCACACATCGTCCCCCCGCCGCGCTGCGGCCGAGGCCGCCTTGCGCAAGTTACAACGGGAGCTCGACGACCTCCTGTTCGGTCCGGTCCGCGCCCTGATCGAGGATCGGCCGGTGGTGCTGGTTCCCTCCGCCGGTCTGCACGGACTGCCCTGGGCGGCCCTCCCGACCTGCCAGGGCCGCTCCGTCTCGGTCGTCCCCTCGGCGACACTGTGGT
>JBIOVW010000252.1:0-2809 GCA_044867945.1 Nakamurella sp.
TCACGTCACGGGCACGGGTGCTGCATGGATCACTGTCACTGGAAACACGGCCGAGGTAAAGATCCAGGTCAACGGCCTGTTGGACTGTGCTCCGCATGGTCAGCACCTCCATGTCGACGGCCAGGGCACCTGTCCGAGCCAAGCGCAGCAGCACAACGGACTGTCATCGATCAATCACGCTGACGGTGCCCCGTTCTATGGAGAGATCGCGACGTCGCTGACCAATACCGGCGACACCACTCCGATGGCGGCCATGGCCGTCACCGACTTTCCGTCGACCGGCTCGTACACTTACTCACGCACGATCGTGCTCGATCCACCGGTGATCGCCAACCTGCAGAAAGGCACCGCCGTGCTGGTGGTGCACGGCATCGACTACAACAACAACGGAATGTATGACGCCGTTCTCGGCGCCAGCGAACTGGAACCGAGCGTGCCGGCCGAGGCCACCGATCCAGCGCTATGCGGCACCTTCGTCGCCATGCAGATGGCCGGTGTGCCCGCTGGCGCCGCCAACACCGGCGGCGGCTCGACCGCCCCCGGCAACGGCGGTCACGGATTTCTGAGTGCCCTCGTCGCAGCAGCTCTCCTCGCCGGCGCCGTGATCGCATACCGCCGGCGCCGATCCGCTAAGGACTGAAAATCCTTCGACCGCAATCACCCAAACCCGGGTCGGAGTACCGCCTGGTCCGGGCTTGTACGACCGGGCCTGGGCAGCTTCGGATGAAAGGCCGCTCATGACGTGCAGAAGGGTTTTCGCTCATGACGCGCTGACCGGCTTCGCTCGCTTTGGCCGAGCAGATCGCACCGACCGCAGGCTTTCTCCTGCCTGGAGCGTGATAACAGCGGCCCTGCTACTCGGTGTCGCGACATGTGGGACAGTCTCCGGGGCGCCGCCCATTGCCTCCCAACCTGCGACGTCCGGGACCTCGCAAGGGTCCTTGCGGGCTGCTGTCGACGCGGGACCGGCCCCGACCGTCCCCGTGGGGAGCTCCACCGCACTGATCAAGCCGGATCCCAGGCACACCGACGCGCCGCCGGATCCGCCGGGGTCGCGCATCCAGGCGCCGGGCCCCACCCGAACCCCGGCCGGATCGACCGGTCCGGTGCTGCCCGCATCGCGGCCGGCCTACCTGTCGGTGCCGGCAATAGGGATCAGTTCTCCGCTCATCGAACTCGGACTCAACCCCGACGCGTCCGTCGAGGTGCCGTCGCTTGACGACCCGGATTCCAAGCCCGGCTGGTACCGGAACTCACCGACCCCCGGGGCTGTTGGGCCGGCGATCATTCTCGGTCACGTCGATTCCCGACGATTCGGACCTGGAGTCTTCTACGCCCTGCAGGACTTGCGGGTCGGGAACACGGTCGAGGTCACCCGGGCGGACGGCACGGTCGCGATCTTCTCCGTCAACGACGTTCATATCGTCCCGAAAAGCGATTTCCCGACGCTTCTGGTCTACGGAAATCTCGACTACGCCGGCCTCCGGCTGATTACCTGCGGCGGCGAATTCGATTCGAACGCCCGAAGCTACGAATCGAACGTCATTGTTTTTGCTAGATTGGTCGGTTCCCGTTCGGCGTGATCAGCACCGAAATCAGGTACTCGATAAGGTCTCATGGAGCGGAGCCAAACACCGAAGATGGCCACCCGAAGCCCGGATCGTTCACACCCAGCGACGACACCACTGCCGGCGCCCCGACACTTGCGGTCGTCGAGGCCGGCTCGGTCAGCGGAACCGGTGAAGCACCACTGGTCGGCCCTGATGCCGCCGAAGACGCCGCCACGCTGGACGGTACCTCACTAATTGGCGATGGCGATGCCGTGGGCGTTTGTATGGTCGGCGGAAAAGTCGAAGACCCGCTCAGACTTGGGCCAGCAGGCCCCGGCGGTACGGGCCCGGATTCACCCGCCTTGTCCACCGCCCAGACCGTCGCGACGATCCCGATCCCGACCATCGCGCTCGCTATCCAAATCGCTCGAGCTGACGGCTTCCGCAAGCCCGTTGGATGACGGCCTGGCGCCTCGTGCTTCCCCCGGTGGGACTTCGAAGATGCGGGTCCGAAATCAGGCAACTGATCCAGCCCCTTTCAGTAGCACCCAAGGGTACTCAGATGAGGAACCGTCCGCGATCCCGACGATCGCGGTGGGCGGCGGTCTCGGGCGCACGCCCCCAGTGCAACCACTCCTGTCATTCGGCGGCTCCTCGCGGCGGTCGCCGCCATCCCAGCCGGAACGGCGCCATTACCGACCCTGCTCACGGCCTTCATGGTGGAGCCGGAGGTTCTACGCCCCGAATTTCTGCGCCCGCGAGCGTCCGCGGTCGCCGCCACGGCGCAACTGTGTCGACCGGCTTCGAGCACCTACGCCTTCATCATGAATGCCGACCAGCGGCCGGCCGGACCACCTCTCGGACCTGTCGCCCGGCTGGCCAACAGCCGGGGTTCTGCGGGGCAAATAGGCCAAGATGCGAGGGTCCGGCCCGGGTTCGGCGCCTGCCATACCTGGCCTGCTCATCCGCGGATCTGACTAATTCGATCCGAGCGGTCCCGGATCGGGGTCGGCGGTTGCGTCACGGGCCGAGCGGTGGATCACTGACCTGGCCCCGACGGCCGGGTGTGCTGATGCCGAACGGTGCCGGCCGGTGCATGCGGCGTCGGCCAACGCCTCGATGAACTGGCCGCATGTCTGGAATCGGTCCTTGGGTGACTTGGCCAGGCATTGCGCAAGCACCGGGTCGGCACGGGCCAGGTCCTTGCAGCGGGCGGAGACCGGTGGCGGGTCGACGGCCAGGTGCGCCCACAGCAGGGC
>JBIOVW010000253.1:0-3597 GCA_044867945.1 Nakamurella sp.
CAGGGTCAGCGGGCGCAACCGGGTGCCTTTGCCGCCGACCAGGACCACGGCGTCGACCTCGGGGTGTGCTGTCGTCATGAGCCTGTTCCTCTCGTTGGGTGGATTGGCCGCGAACACGCAAAGGGCGTACCCGGCGATGAGCAGGTTGGATCGGACCGAACGGATCAGGAGGCCAGCGACAGGCCGGGCGCAGCGGCTTCCTCGGCGGCATTCGCCGCGGCGACGTTCACCAACCCGTCCCTGGCCCGGAAGAGGACACCGGCGCCATCCACCCACACCGGGCCCTGCCGGGCAGGGAGGAACACCGATCGGCCGGGACCGACGACCAGCCGGTCGCCCTGACTGTCGGTGATCGTGACGGATCCGTCGACCACCAGCAGGATCTGCGGCCCACCGTGCTCGATGATCCGACCGGACGGATCCACCTGGATCCGGGACAACTCGAACTCGGGCGACGGCGTTCGAAACGCCAACTCTCCCGGCGCGACCGGGATCGGCACGATCCGCCTCGGCTCGTGCGGCGTGAAGCTGACCACCGCGGAGAGTTCGGCGACGTCCACGTGCTTGGTCGTCAGGCCGCCCCGCAGCACGTTGTCCGAGCTGGCCATGATCTCGACCCCGAAACCGGACAGGTAGGCGTGCAGGTTGCCGGCGGGCAGGTAGACCGCTTCGCCGGGGGCCAGGTCGATCCGGTTCATCAGCAGCGCGATCAGCACGCCCGGGTCGCCCGGGTAGTGGTCGGCCAGCCGGGCCGCCATCGCGAACTCCCCCGCGTGCTCGCCCGGCAGCCGATTCGCGTGCGCGCGACACGCCGCCGCCAGGGCGTCGACGGTCGACGCCAGCGCGGACCGATTCGTGGCGAGCACAGTGGTGACGACGTGGCGGAGTCCTGGCTCGCCCGGTCGTCGGGCCAGCACGGCCCGGAGGTCGGCCAGTTCGTCCACGGCCAGCGTGTCGAGCAACCGGACCGTGGCGCCCGTCGGCCGGAACCCGCAGAGCGCCTCGAACGGGGTGAGCGCGTACATCATCTCGGGTTTGTGCGACCGGTCCTTGTAGTTGCGGTGCGGCGCGTCCAGCGGCACCCCGGCCGCCTCTTCCGCGGTGAAACCGGCTCTGGCCCGGGCCGACGTGGGGTGCGCCTGCAACGACAGCGGCGAGTCGGCCGCGAGCAGCTTGAGCAGGAACGGGAATGCACCGTCGAACTCGCGGGCCACCTGGGGCCCGAGAGTGCCTTCGGGATCGGTGCAGACGGCGTGGAGCAGAGGCTGATCGCCGGTCCGGTGGACGAGCACCGACGAGTCGGCCGGATGCGCGCCGACCCACAGCTCGGCCTGCGGTTCGCTCGACGGGACCGGTTCGCCGAACATCGAGGCGATGGCGGTGCACGAACCCCAGGGGTATGGACGGATCCGGTTCTTCATCAGGAACACTTCGACTTCCTTTCACATGCGGTTTCGCCGATCCAACGCGCTTGCCCGCGGGCGTGTCGATGCTGGTGTCGGTGGTGATCGTCGGTGCTCGTCCGGTGTGGGCGGTGATCGGGCCGACACCCGGTACCGCGTTCGGTGATCAACCGAACACCAGGCTCAGCCTCGGATGACCGCCAGGATCTCCTCCCGGAGACCGGCCATCTCGTCCTCGGTCGGGGCCTCCACGTTCAACCGCAACAGCGGCTCGGTGTTGCTCGGACGAACGTTGAACCACGTGTCGTCGCTGACCGACACCGTCAACCCGTCCAGCGTGTCCACGTCGGCATCGCGGGCGGTCGCCCACGACCGGATCGCCCGCAGTGATTCGGGCAGATCCGAGACCGTTGAGTTGATCTCGCCGGAGGCGGCGTAGCGCCGGTACCGGGCGGCCAACCGGGAAAGCGGGACATCGGCGTCCCCGAGCGCGGCCAGCACGTGCAACGCGGCGAGCATGCCGCTGTCCGCCCCGTAGAAGTCGGCGAAGTAGTAGTGCGCAGAGTGCTCACCACCGAAAAGCGCGCCAGTTCGTGCCATCTCCGCCTTGATGAACGAGTGCCCGACCCGGGTGCGGACCGGCCTGCCACCGGCCTCGGCCACGATCTGCGGGACCGCCCGCGAGGAGATCAAGTTGTAGAGCACCGTTGACCCCGGATGACGGCGCAACTCCCTGGTGGCCACCAATGCGGTGATCGCGCTGGGCGACACCGGCTCACCCCGCTCGTCCACCACAAAGCAACGGTCCGCATCCCCGTCGAACGCGAGACCGATGTCCGCACCCACCGTTCGGACCCTCGCCTGCAGGTCGACCAGGTTCGCCGGGTCCAGCGGATTTGCTTCGTGGTTGGGAAACGTCCCGTCGAGTTCGAAGAACATCGGCTCGACCGTGAACGGCAACCGGTCGAAGATCGTTGGCACGGTGTAACCGGCCATCCCATTGCCCGCGTCGATGACCACCCGCAACGGTCGCGAGTCGCGCAGGTCGACCAGGTCGAGCAGATAGTCCGCATACCGGGTGGCCATCGGCCGGCGAACCATCGACCCAACCATCCTGCCGATCGACGGTGCCGGCACGTCCTGCAGGCCATCGAGCACGGCCGCGGCGTCTTCGCGGATCGCGGCCAACCCGGTGTCCAGGCTGATCGGCTTGGCCCCGGCCAGGCACAGCTTGATCCCGTTGTAGGCCGCGGGGTTGTGCGACGCGGTGAACATCGCGCCGGGGCGGTCGAGGACACCGGAGGCGAAGTAGAGCATGTCGGTCGAGGCGAGGCCGATGAAATCGACCCGCGGACCGGCGGCCACAACGCCCGTCGCAAAGGCCCGGGCGAGTTCTGGCGAGGAATCGCGCATGTCGTGGCCGATCACGATCGCCTGGGCGAAGTGCGGTGCTTCGCGCACCAGGCGGCCGAACGCGAAGCCCAGTGCGTGCGTGGCCGCGGGCGTGAGCTCCAGACCGACCAGTCCGCGGATGTCGTAGGCCTTCACGATGGAGCGCAGCACTTCCCCGGTCACCTCCGCCGGCCACGGGCCGTTGGCCGATCGGACCGGTGAATGCACTGAGCTGATATCTGCAGAGGTACCCATTTGAATGCTCCCTGGAGTGAAGATCTGAATGACCGGTCCGCACGCTCGGGGAGCGACGATGCGGGCCGACCGCGCACCGACGATGGCAACAACCTGTCCCATCGGGTGGCGCTGTGACGTGCGGCGTGTTGAAAGAACCAACTCGCTGAACCCGATCCTACCGGACCTCGCTGCACAACACGCCGACCGGCACGTGAGTGCAGTCACCGCAAGTTCAAATCTTTCCCCAATCAGAAATGTGCCGACAACGTTATCTTAACGTTGCCGTTGAATAACCCGAATGTGCCCGCCAGACGGACGGCCTCATTCAACTTTCGACGGCATCGAACATCGAGCCCAGCGTCGAACCGGAGATCGACGGTTCACTCCTCGTGGCCGAGCCGCCACCTACAGTCATCGTCCGCCGACGATCGGCAATCCAGCTCGTCCGTTCGGGGGATCCATCATCGACTCACTGTGAAGTAGCTCTCGGAGCGCAATATTCGCATGTCGGATGGACGGGCCTGGGATAGCATCATGATCGAGTGTCGAGGGGGACTCTCGGTAA
>JBIOVW010000254.1:0-4673 GCA_044867945.1 Nakamurella sp.
ACGCGTCGTCGCTTTCGTCGGCGGCGGACAGCGCGGCGTCCAGCGCGAGCTCGCTGGCCGGTTCGGTCGGGCCGTCGGTGGCGGCCATCGACGCGGCCGCGCCGGCACTGGGACAGTCGGCCGCCAACGTCGAGGCGGCGACGGCCGACACCTCGGACCTTGTCACGCAGTCGCTCAATCCGACGGTGATCGAGCTGAACCAGCTGGTCGACAGCCTGCCGGAGGCCGACCGGGAGAGGTTTGCCGGCGCGATGACCAACCTGGACGCGGTCAACGGCCAGCTCACCCAGTCGTCGTCGCAGGCCGCCGCCCAGGCCGTCGCCGTTAACTCGTCGGCCAACACGGTGACCGGCGCCGCTGCCGGCCTGTCCGGCGCGGGCAGCGAACTGACCAGCCTGGCCACGAACACCGCCACCGTTTCCTCGGGCATGTCCAGCCTGCTGGACGGGGTGTCGACCGCCTCGAGCAACGCCTCCGCCGTGGACAGCGCCGTGCAGGGCATGGCCACCCAGGCCACCGACCTGGACTCCTCGATCGGCGCCGCCCAGCTGGCCGCGCAGACCACCGACGACAGCCTGACCACCGCGGAGACCAACTCGGCGACCCTGGTGACCACGCTGACCGACGTCAACGGCGCCGCCACCGAGTTGGCGACCGGCCTGACCGACAGCGCCGACCGCATTCCCACCCTCGCGCCCGGCCAGCAGGCCGACACCGAGCAGGTGCTCTCGTCGCCGGCCGACATCACCGTCCTCATCGACAACCCGGCCGGCGTGTACGGACGGGGCATGGCGCCGATCGCGTTCAGCATGGCCCTGTGGGTCTTCGCGCTGGCGGTGTTCCTGCTGGTGCGCCCGATCGCCTCCGGTGCCCTGCTGGCCCGGGCGTCCTCGTTCCGGATCGCGATCGCCGGCTGGCTGCCGCCGCTGGCGATCGGCGTCGTCGGATCGCTGCTGCTGTTCGGCATCGCCTGGCTGGGTCTGCGTCTGGATCCGATCAACGCAGGCGCCGCGGTCGGGGTGATCGCGCTCGGGGTGGCCTGCTTCACCGCCATCACCCACCTGCTGCGCACCTGGCTCGGTGCGGTCGGCACCGCGATCGCCCTGGTGCTGCTGATGGTGCAGTTCACCGCGTCCGGCGGCCTGTATCCGATGCCGACCACACCCGCGCCGTTCCAGGTGATCGAGAACGGGCTGCCGATGACCTACCTGGTCGACGCCCTGCGGATCACCTTCACCGGCGGGGTCTATCAGCGGTTGTGGGTCGACATCGGCGTGCTCGCCGGGTTCACCGTGGTCGCCGTGGCGTTGACCGTCCTGGTGGTGCACCGCAGGAGGACGATGCGGTTGACCGGCCTGCAGCCGATGCTCGCCTGACCAGTCGCCTTGCCGCCACGCTGATCGAAACCAAAGGTGACAGTTACGTCCTTTATGCGCGGTCCAGCACAGGCCCGCGGCGACCCGCGCTGATCCAACAACCACTTTCGCGCCGGATTCGTCCGGTTCGGTGAATCTTTGATCAGCGCGGGGCGGCCCGGGCGCTGGTCGCGAGCGCGACCCCCGGTTTCAACCTGAGGGGACGGTCCCGCCCGGGGCCGGCCCACCGTTCAGTCGATCCCCACTGGGTCGAAATATCCGATAGCTCCCGCTTTCGTGGAGAGCGCCTTGCCGCCACGCTGATCAGCTCGGCGAAACCGCGCCCGATTTGTCCGGGTCGGCGCCGAGTTGACAGCCTGCCTCGCTGCCTTGCGTCGCTTCCTTGCGTCTAGGCCCGGCCGGTCAGGGCGATCGCACGCCCGCGCGCCCGGTTTGGCGGCACTGTGGCACACACCACCTGAACCGATCAAGTCTTTCGCTTGCCAAACGATCGCCGAAGGTAGATGCTTGGTACGTACAACTAGATGCCAACGGCACGCAAGCAGTCACGACGCCCCATCGGACGCCGTCCGAACGAAAGACCACTCCATGACCGAAACCATCATCGCGCCACCCCAAGCCGTTGCCGAACGGCTGATGGCCGACTCGGCCGACATCTCGTCGGTCGTCGTCGACCTGATGCGGCACCTGCACGGCATCAAGGCCCGCCTCGCGGTCGGCCCCGACGCCGACCATTCCCCGGTGTTCCTGCTGCACAAGCTGGTGCGGTCCGGGCCGCAGCGGGCGAGCTCCCTCGCCGAACTCGTCGGCGCCGACCCGTCCACCGTGTCCCGGCAGGTCGCCTCCCTGGTCAAGGCCGGGCTGGTCCGCCGGGAGGCCGACCCGGACGACGGCCGGGCCTGCCTGCTGGTGCCCACCGACCTGGGCCGCACCAGGGTCAAGGAGTACGCGCAGCGTCGCGCGTCCGCCATGGCCCCCCTCGTCCAGGACTGGTCCGCGCAGGACCGCTCCGAATTCCTCCGGCTCCTCCGCAAGTACGTCACGAGCATCGACGCCCACCGCGACGACGTCATCGCGACCCTGATCACCAATCCGCAGAAAGGCCAGTGATGGCTGCCGTAACTGACGCAAACCAGGCCGCGCCGGCCGCCCCGGCGCTGACCCACAAACAAATCCGTTTCATCCTTTTCGGCCTGATGGCCGGCATGCTGCTGGCCGCCCTCGACCAGACCATCGTCAGCACGTCGATCCGGGTCATCGCCGACGACCTGCACGGGCTTTCCGCCCAGGCCTGGGTCACCACCGCATACCTGATCACCTCGACCGTGACCACCCCGCTGTACGGCAAGCTCTCCGACATCTACGGCCGCAGGCCGATGTTCCTGATTGCCATCAGCATCTTCATCTTCGGCTCGCTGCTGTGCACCTTCGCCACCTCGATGTACGAGCTGGCCGCGTTCCGGGCCATCCAGGGCATCGGCGCCGGCGGCCTGTTCTCCATGGCGCTGGCCATCCTGGCCGACATTGCGCCGCCGCGTGAGCGGGCCAAGTACCAGGGCTACTTCCTGGCCGTGTTCGGCATGTCCTCGGTGGTCGGGCCGCTGGTCGGCGGGTTCTTCGCCGGTGCCGAGACCATTCTGGGCATCCCCGGCTGGCGCTGGGTCTTCCTGATCAACGTGCCGATCGGCGCACTGGCCCTGGTCATCGTGTGGGTGACCCTGCACATCCCGCACCTGCGGCACGACCACCGGGTCGACTGGTGGGGCGCAACCGCGCTGATGGTCGGCCTGGTCCCGTTGCTGATCGTGGCCGAGCAGGGTCGCGAATGGGGCTGGCTCTCCGCCTCGGTGCTGGGCCTGATCGCGCTGGGCATCGCCGGCATCGCCGCCTTCATCCTGATCGAGGTCAGGATGAAGGACGAGGCGCTGATCCCGATGCGGCTGTTCCGCAGCCGGGTGTTCTCCACGGGCCTGGGCGCCAACGTGCTGATCGGCCTGGGCATGTTCGGTGCCCTTTCCACCCTGCCGCTGTACCTGCAGCTGGTGAAGGGCGCGACGCCCACCGAGTCGGGCCTGCTGCTGATCCCGATGATGGTCGGCATCATGGGCGGTTCGGTGCTCTCCGGCCAGCTGACCATGCGCACCGGCCGGTACAAGATCTTCCCGGTCATCGGCACCGCGCTGCTGTCCGTGGCGTTCTTCCTGATGCTCACCGTCGATGTGGACACCGGGTACCCGCTGCTGGACGTGTACTTCGTGATGATCGGCCTGGGTCTGGGCCTGTGCATGCAGACCCTGCTGATCGCGGTGCAGAACACGGTGCCGGCCAAGGACATGGGCGTGGCCACCTCGTCCGCGACGTTCTTCCGGCAGCTGGGCGGCACTCTGGGCGTGGCGGTGTTCCTGTCGCTACTGTTCAACTCGCTGCCCGACAAGATCCAGGCGGCCTTCCAATCCGCGGCGGGCAACCCCGCGTTCCTGACGGCCATCCAGACCGCCGCGCAGGACCCGAACAGCCCGAGCCACACGACGGCCCTGGCCCTGGCCCAGGCGCAGACCGATCCGGCCGCGGCGGCATCGGTGAGCGACGCGCTCAACAACGACTCGTCGTTCCTGAACACCCTGGACCCGGCGATCGCCCGGCCGTTCCAGGAGGGTTACGTCGCCTCCACGCAGCTGGTGTACATCATCGGCGGCATCATCATGGTGGTCGCGTTCCTGCTGGTGCTGACGATGAAGGAGCTGCCGCTGCGGACGCAGTCCGCGCTGGACGAGCGGCTGGCGGAGCAGGCCGCGGAGGCCAAGGAGGCCGAGTCGCTGTCCGCCGAGGGCGCGTTCGGCGAGATCGATGCGGCCACCGACCGGGACCTCGGCGACGCCGAGCGCAACGACGGTCGGCACAGCGGCCGGGACGGCGACCTGGTGCCGGTCTCAAAGATCGCGGGTGACCCGGTCAGCCCGGGTGCGGGCCGCCACCGCGCCTAGTCGGCCGAGCTTGCGAGGCCGCCATCGAGCACAGTAGGACGGCGCTGGGGACCACCCCGGCGACGCAGGAGCCGCATTGTTCAGCGCGGTCCTGAATGAGGACCCAAAGGGGCCCCGCCCGGCGAATCATCCGCCGGGCGGGGCTCTTCTGCCCCGATCCACACGCGTGCGGATCAGATCAGGCCCGCCGCCACCTCGGCCGAGCGGCCCGGACCTGCCCACCGGTAGAGGTTCGATGCTGTCCGGAGCGGGGGAGCGGGCACGCCGGGATGACGGTTGCGCGAACCGGTCCGTTGCCGGCGGTGATCTCCCG
>JBIOVW010000255.1:0-5677 GCA_044867945.1 Nakamurella sp.
CGCTGCTCGCTGACCCAGGCCGCCGGCGCGTCACCCGGGGAAGCCGTCGGCCGGCCTCAGCCGCCGTGAGCCCGTGTGGTCACCGGTAATACGATGACTTTCGTGGAGAGTGTCAGCGTCGGTGACCTGCGCAATCACGGCGGGCAAGCGAACAGCCCGGCGTGGCGGTCTTGCTGCGCGCCGACACCGCACCGTTGGTGCTGTCGGCGCTGGAGCGCATTCTCGTCACGGAGAACGCCTGGAGCATCAGCGCCACGGACCTGACCCCTCGCGTCGACGACGAGCCACAGCGAGGAGCTGGACGCCGAGGTCGCCCAGGCCGAGTCGGGGTCGGTGCCGGTGCTCCTGTCAGTGCCCTTGCCCCCATTTGGTGTTGATCATGGAGAGGTGGTTGTTATGGGGACCTCATGACAACCACCTTCCCATGATCAACAGGGTTAGCGGCGGCGCGGCAACGGGCTCGATCACGCAACCGTGGCCAACCTCGACAACGTCTTCACCATCGATCGCCGCGCGCTGGGTCGCCGAATCGGATTTCTCCTGGACCGCCAGGAAGTCGACTGCATCGCGCCGTGGTCAATGCCTTTGACCTCGACGATCGTGCGGACTCCTGACTGGTCCCGCGCACCGACTGCAGGTGCGGTTGAGCCGGCGGTGCCTGGACCTGGACGTCTTGGCCATCCTGATCGGCGCCGTTATCGCGATCGCCGGGTCCCGCCTGCGTGATCCGGCTGCAGGACAACAGGTTGCCGGCGCGAACCTGAACGCCCCGGCGCCACAAATCGCTGACTCCAGCCGCACCTCGGTCAGCCGACCGGCCGGTGCGCGAGGAACAGCTCGCGCGGTGTCCGATCCTCGTCGGTTCGCTCGAGGGTGATCTCCACCCGGAATCCGGCCGCGGTCAGAATGTCCAGCCACGTCGCCCGCCTGAACAGGCCGAATCGGTGTTCCTCGTGGACGACCCGCACGGAACCGTCGTTGTCACGCAGCACGAACACGTACTGGGTGACGGTCGTCGTGTCGGCAGGATCCGGATCCCATGACCACTCTAGGTAGCGCACGCCGCGCCCGTCCGGGCCGTCCGTCCCGCCCTGCTCGGTACCCGGCTCGTACGTCTCGCGAATCTCGTCCGGGACGAAGAGCGCCATCCCGCCCGGTCGGCAATGCAGGAACGCCGTGCGCACCGCCGCGGCCAGGTCGTCCTCGCTGGTCATGTAGCCCACCGCGTCATGGACGAAAACGGCGTCGAACACCCGGCCGAGCCGAACGGTCCGCATGTCGCCCTGCTGGTGACTGCACTCCGGGTTCAGGTCCTGCGACACCCGCAGCATCGCCGGGGACAGATCCACCAGCGTCAGCCGGAATTGGTCTTTCAGGTGGGCCGCATTGTGACCGCCGCCGCTGCCCAACTCCAGCACGTCCCGAACCGGAATCGACGCCCTACCAAGAAGTTCGGCGATCTGCCCGGCCTCGTCGGCGTACTCATCGACCGGCGAGATCAACGGCCACCATAGCGCGAGATCACCGTAGTAGCGATGCGCATGTGCCCCGGCCACCCGCAGATCATCAAGCCTGCAGGGACGCCGCACAAGTGACTTTCCCCGCGACGTCCAGCCGAAGCGGTTGCCCGGGCAATAATCCTGTTGGCTCCCGTTCCGATCACGCCCATCCTGACCGATGATGGGCGGCCCTCCGATCGGGATGCTCGAAGTGGGGGAGGGGAAGGCATGGGCGACGACACCCGCCCGGGTGGTGCGCTCCGCACCAACGTCGCGTTCCGCAAGCTCTGGGCGGCCAGGACCATCTCGGCGTTCGGTGATTCGCTGGGTCTGGTCGCGTTGATCGTCTTCCTCGCGGACAACCAACTCGGAGCCGCGTTCGCCGTGGCCGGGCTGCTCCTGGTCGGTGAGTTCGTCCCCTCGTTGTTGGGCCCGTTCGCCGGCGCCCTGAGCGATCGATTCGACCGCCGTCGGGTGATGGTGGTCAGCGAGCTGGTCCAGGCTGCCGCCATGCTGGTGATCGCGATCACGCTGCCGCCGATCCCGGTGCTGTTCATGCTGGTCGCCGTGCAGTCGATTGCCGCTCAGGTGCTGCAACCGGCCGCCCGTTCGGTCATCCCGGTGCTGGTGGCCGATCGACGGCTGGAGTCCGCGAACTCCGCCATCGGATTCGGAGCCAACGGCATGGAGGCCGTCGGACCGTTCGTCGCCGCAGCGCTGCTCGCCGTCGCCGACATCCGGGCCGTACTGCTGATCGACGTGGCGACGTTCCTGATCTCGGCCGGCTTCCTGGCCCGTTTACCGTCGCTGCCCCCGGCCGGCGCCCAGGATGGTTCGCGGCCCGGGATGGTCGCCGACGCGATGACCGGTCTCCGGTTCATGATCACCACCCCGCTGATCCGATCCGTCGCGCTGTGTTTCGTGGCCGTCGTCGTCTGCAACGGCGTCGACGACGTCGCGCTGCTCTTCCTCACCCGTGATGCTCTGGATGCCGAAACGTCCGCCGTCGGCTTCCTGTACGGCGCGGTTGGGGTGGGGCTGCTCGGCGGGTACCTGTTGCTCGGCCGACGAGCCGTTCGCACGCCGATGATCGTGCTGTTCCTGGCGGGTTGCGCGGTCAGCAGCCTGGGGAATCTGCTGACCGGTCTGGCGTGGTCCATGGCGGCCGCGTTCACCCTGCAACTGCTGCGAGGTGTGGGTCTGAGCGCTATGGACGTCGGGGTCAACACCCTGCTGCAGCGCCGGGTCCCCGCGGCGTTTGCCGGCCGGGTGTTCGGCACGCTCTACGGCGCGGTCGGAGCGGCCGCCGCAACCTCGTACCTGGCCGGAGCGGCCCTGCTGGAGATCGCCGGCCCCCGCGTGACGTTCATCGTCGCCGGCGGCATCGGCCTGCTCTGCACCGCCATCGCTGCCGTCGTCAGCCGGGTCCCACACGAGCCGGCGCGGCCGGATTCGCGGTGAATCGACTTGAGAACGCGAACGTTTCACTTCCCCAGTCACGGCGAGATGAGGCGCGCGGCCTGCTCCTGGAGGTAGCGCCGCTCGGGCGCGCTCGTGGCGCGACGGGCAGCGGCAGCGAAAGCCGCACGGGCCGCGGCCTTCTCGCCGGCGCGGTCGAGCAGGTGGGCGCGCACCGCATCCAGCCGGTGGTGCCCGGCCAGCCGTGGGTCGCCGTCGAGAGTGGCCAGCAGGGCCAGGCCGGCCTCCGGGCCGCGGGCCATCCCCACGGCAACGGCCCGGTTGAGGGTGACCATCGGGTTGGGCGCCACCCGCTCCAGCAGCTCGTAGAGCGCAACCACCTGCGCCCAGTCGGTGTCCTCGACGCGCTGCGCCTGCGCGTGTACCGCCGCGATCGCGGCCTGCAACTGGTAGGGACCCACCCGGCCGTGCGACAGCGCGTGGGTGACCAGCGCCACGCCGGCGTCGATCGACGGCCGGTGCCAGAGCGTGCGGTCCTGCTCGGCCAGCGGGACCAGCGCGCCGTCGGGACGGGTCCGCGCCGGCCGGCGGGCGTCGGTCAGCAACATGAGGGCAAGCAGCCCGGTCACCTCGCCGTCGTTCGGCAGCACCTGATGCAACTCGCGGGTCAGCCGAGTCGCCTCCGTGGTGAGTTCCACACGGTGCAGGCCCGCCCCCGAGGTCGCGGTGTAGCCCTCGTTGAACACCAGGTAAAGCACATGCAGCACGGCGGCGAGCCGGGCGTCGCGCTCCGCCTCGGGTACCGCCCCGAACCGCAGCCCGGCCGCCCGGATCGACCGCTTGGCCCGGCTCACCCGCTGGGCCATCGTCGTCTCGGGGACCAGGAATGCGCGGGCGATCTGCGCGGTGGTGAGCCCGCCGACGGCACGCAGGGTCAGCGCCACCTGCGACGGCGGCGACAGGGCCGGGTGACAGCACAGGAACAGCAGCTCCAGCGTGTCATCCCGCGCCGCATGAACGTCGGCGGCCGGCGCGAGGCGCTCGTCCGCTGCGATGCCGGCGGCGGCCCGCTTTTCGCGCCGGTGCCGGGCCACGTCGCTGCGCACTTGGTCGCGCAGCCGCCGCGACGCGACGGTGAGCAGCCAGCCCGTCGGGTTGTCCGGCACGCCATCCGCCGGCCATTGCAGGGCCGCCGCCAGCAGCGCCTCCTGCAGCGCGTCCTCGCAGGCGTCGAAGTCATGGTGGCGGCGGACGAGCGCGGCCAGCGTCGGCGCGGCGAGCGTGCGGAGCAGCGCCTCGACGCCGTCGTCGGGGGGGCTCACATCTCCAGCCCCGCGGTGTCCATGACGACCCGGACCTCCACCCGATCTGCGCGGGCGGCGGGGATCATCGCCGCGATCTCGACGGCCCGGTCGAACGAATCGCAATCGACGACGAAATAGCCCGCGAGGTGCTCCTTCGCCTCCAGGAACGGGCCGTCGGTGGTGGCGACGACACCGTCCCGTACCCGCACGACGCGGGCGCCCGACGGGTCCGCCAGCTCCGCGGAGAGCACCAGCTCACCGGACTCCGCAAGGGCCGAGTCCAGCGCCAGGTACTCGGCGTACTCGGCGGGATCAACGACGTCCCAGTTCTCGGGATTGCTCCAGATCATCAGCATGAACTTCACGGTGTCCTCCTGGTCTGCCCGTCTGTGGACACGTCGGAACACCGAACGGGACCTCGACACCCATCGTCGAACCGAAGACGGGGCGGTGTCGAGGCGGGCGACCCGGCCGCGACGTATCGGTGACGGGCAACCCCGTCGTGATCGTCAGGAGTGTCCGTCCAGGAGGTCGTCATGTCCGTGCCGCTGTGGCGCACGCGTCGCCGGTCCCGCCTGCAGCGGCGGCTCTGGCCGTTGCAGCTGGCCGCGTTTCTCCAGGGCTTCATGCTCTGGCCGCCGGTCGAGAAGCTGTTCATGACCGAGATCGGTTTCGACGCGGCCGCGGTCGGGGTGATGGCTGCGGCCTATGCCGCGGTCGTACCGATCGTGGAGGTGCCGTCCGGGATCCTCGCGGATCGGTGGAGCCGGCGGGGGGTGCTCGTCGTGGCGAGCGCGGCGCTGACGATGTGCGCGCTGGTCGGGTCGATGGCCACCAGCGTGATCGGTTACATCGCCAGCGCGCTGTTCCTGGGCGTTTACTTCGCGATGTACTCCGGCACGATGGACGCGGTCGTCTACGACACGGTGCTGGAGGAGACCGGTGACAGCGCCGCGTTCGAGCAGCGGATCGGCCGGGTCCGGCTCGTCGAGAGCGTCGCGCTGGTCGGCAGTTCGCTGCTCGGAGGCTGGATCGCCGGGCTGACCAGCACCCGGCTGACCTATGTGCTGACCGTGCCGATCGCGGTCGCGAGCGTTGCCGCGCTCCTCCGGTTCCGTGAGCCGCAGCTGCATCGCACGGCCGAACCGACCCCGCTGCGTCGGCACCTCGCGATCACCTACCGCGCATTGACCCGACGCGGCCGACTGCTGCCGATCATCACCTCGGGGGTGTTGAGCGCGCTGGTCCTGCAGCTGCTGTTCGAGTTCGGGCCGCTATGGCTGGTCGGCCTTGCGGTTCCGGCCGTGCTGTACGGCCCGTACTGGGCCGCGCTGGTCTCGACGATCGGCGTCGGGGGTGCGCTGGCCGGGCGGCTCATGATGGACCGCCCGGCCGGGGCAGCTGCCGCGGCCGCACTGATGGTGCTGTGCGGGGTGATCACCGCCACCAGCACGA
>JBIOVW010000256.1:0-5121 GCA_044867945.1 Nakamurella sp.
GATCTGGCTCGATCTGACCGATGCGGTGACCACCGACGATCTGAGCCGCACCGTCGACTACGGCGAACTGGCCCAGGTCGCCGCGCGGGTCGTCACCGGCCCACCACGGGACCTGATCGAGGTGGTCGCGGGCGAGATCGCCGAGACGGTGATGCGTGACTACCCGGTGCACGCCGTTGAGGTCACCGTGCACAAGCCGTCCGCGCCGATCCCGCTGACCTTCGCCGACGTCGGCGTGACCATCCGCCGGTCGGTGCGCCGCGAGGGCGGCCGGGCATGAGCCGGGCCGTCCTGTCTCTCGGCTCGAACGTCGGCGACCGCACCGCCCATCTGCAGACCGCCGTGCGCAGCCTGGGTCGCGCCGTGCGGGCGGTGTCCTCGATCTACCGGACCCCGCCCTGGGGCGGGGTCGAGCAGTCCGACTTCTACAACATCGTGGTGATCGCGGAGGACGACGGCATCGACCCGCACCGCTGGTGGGAACGCTGCCAGGGCCTGGAGCGGGAAGCCGGCCGGGAGCGGACTGTCCGCTGGGGCCCGCGCACCCTGGACGCCGACGTGATCATGGTCGAGGTGCACGGTCACGCCGTGATCAGCGACGAACCGGAGTTGATCCTGCCGCACCCGCGGGCGGCCGAACGGGCATTCGTGCTCAGGCCCTGGGCCGAGGTCGATCCCACGGCCGAACTGCCCGGCGCGGGGGCGATCGCGGACCTGCTCGAAGAACTGGACACGTCCGGGATCGTCCGGGTCGGGCATGTCCACTGAACCCGCCGCCGGCCGCGATGACCGCTGACGACCGGATGGGCCTGACCCGCTGGCGGGACATCGTTGTGGTGTGCCTGGTCGCGGCGGTCGCCGGGTACCTCCTGGTCCGGGTCAGCTATTCCAGGATCCCGCCGCTGCCCCGGCTGGCCGGCCTGCTTGCCGCGCTGCTCGGCGCCGGTGAGGCGGTCGCCGGGTTCGGCCTGCGTCGGCGGATCCGGCCGGCCGAGAAGACTCCCGGCGCGCCGGCCCACCGGCCCGTGGAGCCGCTGACGGCGGCCCGGGCGGTGATGGTGGCCAAGGCGACCGTGTTGGCCGGGGCCGCATTGGCCGGGCTGTGGCTGGGTCTGCTCGGCTACGTGCTGCCGTCCTGGTCGACCTTCGCGGCCGCGCAGTCCGACTCCGTCACCGGGTTCGTCGGGTTGGCCGGCGCGGTCGTCATGGTCGCCGGGGGGTTGTTCCTGGAACGCAGTTGCGTGGTGCCGCGCGATCAATGAGGCCCGCCCCCTGCGATCAGCCGACTCGAAGGGATGTGCCACCCGTGCGCCCGAAGACGGCGATGCCCACGTGCCGGACCATCGAGATGAACACGATCCCCCAGGCCCCGAGGGCGAGCCAGAGCCAGTGGGTGCCGATCCACTCGACCAGCGGCAGCCGGTCGGCCCGTCCCAGGTAGATGCTGGCGACCGCATACATGCCGAGCGGGAAGATGATGCTCCACAGAGTGGCCTCGTAGCGCAGCGGGACCCGGTGCCGCACGTGCCGCCACCACCCGGCCGCGACCAGCACCGGGATCAGCCAGGTCGCGAAGCACCAGAACACGACCGACAGGCCGGCGATCAGACCGCGGGTGACATCGACCATCGGCGCGCTGTTCATCTCGACGATTCGGGCGCCGGCGAGCACGGTGATGGCCAGGGCGCCCATGGACACCCAGTAGGGCGGGTCGAGTTCTTCCGGGCGCAGCGGGTACAGCATCAGCCGCAGCGACACGAAGATGGCGGACGCGGCGTACAGGAATACCCCGACCGACCAGGACAGGATGGCGAGCACCGACAGCGGTTGGCGGGCACCGTCGAACACCACCTCCAGGCTGGCCGACGCGATGGCGACAGACTGGCTGGCGACCACCCAGATGAACCAGGTGCCGTTGGCCGCGGCCACCACCGGCCGCTCCTGCCGGCCGAGCACCGCGCTCCACGGCACAACGTAGCCAAGCACCAGCCACGCGGAGCCGGCCACCACCAGCAACCACAGCGTGACGTCATACCAGAGCTGGGCGCCGGCGCGGGCCCCGAGCACGTCGGTACCGGCGACGAAGGTGAAGAAGCCGAACGCGCGACGAGTCGCATGGAAGTCGTCCCGCATCGCGGGTCGGTACGCGATGAACCGCCACACGTTCAACGCGCACAGGATGATGTAGGCGCCGATGGCGATGGCGAACAGGATGACGGAGGACGTGTCGTAGCCGGTCAGGGACAGCCCGAGGGAGATGATCCCGCTGGCCATGACCAGCGCGAAATAGCCCGGCGTCAGGCTTTGGACCATGGGTCCGATGCGGCGCAGCATCAGGCAACTGTGCCCGGTCCCGGTGGCCGCAGCACGCTGAGCAACCGTCGGCGCAGGGCCTGCGCCCGCCCGGCGAGGTCGCGCTGCAGGGCGACGTACTGCGCCTTGCCGGCTGCGGACTCGATGGGGATCGGCGGGTAGCCCAGGTCGGCCAGGTCATAGGGGGAGGCCCGCATGTCGACCTCGCGGATCGCCTTGGCCAGCTCGAACGCGTCCGTCACCAGGTCGCTGGACACGACCGGAAGCAGTCGGTACGCCCACTTGTACAGGTCCATCGACGCATGCAGGCAGCCGGGCTGTTCCAGCTCGAGGCGGGCGTCCGACGTGGGTTGCAGCTGGTTGCGGGGGCGCGCGGCGTCGGTGAAGAAACGGAAGGCGTCGTAGTGGCTGCACCGGATCCGGTGCGCCCGGACCACCTCGTCGGTTCCCGCCGGGCCCAGCCGCAACTGGCGTGCGGAATGCCGCACCTCCTCCGGGTCCTATCGGTAGACCATCGCCCACTCGTGCAACCCGAAACAGTCGAACTGGGCGGGCGCCGCCGCGGTCGCGGTCAGCAGTTGTCGGATGAACCGGAGCCGGTTGCCCTGGGCGACGAGATACGCCGGGACGTCCACCCCGACGGTCCCTGCCGAGTCCAGTGCGCGGTGGAAGCGCCACCCGGCCCGTTCCGGCGCATCGGCAAGCGCGACGTCGAAGCCCGGATGCCAGCGCCGGAGCTGGCCGGGCCGCAGCGTGTAGTAGGTGAAAAGGAAATCCTCGACCGGGTGCGCCTCGTGGCGCCCGGCGCGGTCCTTGTGGTTCCGCAACAGCGAATCGATCCTGGCTTCGTGCGCGGATCGCAGGGCATGCCAGCATTGCGCCGACAGGACCCGCGGTGGGGGCCGGTCGCTCGCAACGATGTCGGGGGTGGCGCCGGTCACCGGACCATTCTCCCGACCGGTTTTCGGCCGCGAAAGGTGGTCAGGGGCAGCGCCGACGGGCAAGTAGGCTGACTCGCCGTGAACTCACCCACCCCCCCGGACGATGAGGACCTGCCGGAGCAGATGCGGGTACGCCGCGACAAGCGGCAGCGACTGCTGGATCAGGGCACCGATCCGTACCCGGTGGGTGTCGCGCGCACGACAACCCTGGCCGACCTGCGCCGCCGCTTCCCGGATCTGTCGCCGGACACCGAGACCGAGGAAGTCGTGGGGGTGACCGGGCGGGTCATCTTCCTGCGCAACTCGGGAAAGCTGTGTTTCGCGACCCTGCGCGAGGGCGGGGCAGGCGACACCGGGACCGAATTGCAGGTCATGGTGTCCCTGGCCGGTGTCGGTGCGGAATCGCTCAGCGCATTCAAACGGGACGTCGATCTGGGCGACCACCTGTTCGCGCATGGCCGCGTCATCACCTCGCGACGCGGCGAGCTGTCCGTCATGGCCGATTCCTGGGCGATAGCCGCGAAGGCGTTGCGGCCTTTGCCGGTGGCCCACAAGCCGATGTCCGAAGAAGCCCGGGTGCGGCAACGCTATGTCGATTTGATCGTCCGCCCGCAGGCCCGACGGACCGTGCAGATCCGGGCCGCGGTGAATCGGTCGCTGCGCGCCACCCTGCACGACCGCGACTTTGTGGAAGTCGAAACGCCGATGCTGCAGGTGCTGCACGGGGGCGCCGCCGCCCGGCCCTTCTCCACGCACATGAATGCGTTCGACATGACGCTGTTTCTGCGCATCGCGCCGGAGCTGTACCTCAAGCGGGCGGCGGTCGGCGGAATCGAGCGGGTCTTCGAGATCAACCGCAACTTCCGCAACGAGGGAGTGGATTCCTCCCATTCGCCGGAATTTGCGATGCTCGAGACCTATCAGGCCTACTCGGACTACAACGGCATGGCCGAGTTGACCAGATCGTTGATCCAGACCGCGGCCGTTGCCGTGCACGGGTCCACCACGGTGATCCATGCCAACGGCGACGAGTTCGACCTCGGGGGTGAATGGCCCTCGATCACGTTGTACGGGTCGCTGTCCGAGGCCGTCGGCCGCGAGATCAGTGTGGCGACGCCGATGGGCGAACTGGTCGAGATCGCCGAGAAGTACGGTGTGGGCGTCGCTCCCCACTACGGCCCGGGCAAGCTGGCCGAGGAATTGTTCGAAGAGCTCGTCCGCGGCTCGCTGGTCGCGCCGACGTTCGTCCGGGATTACCCGGTGGAGACCTCACCGCTGACCCGCGACCATCGGGAAGCGCCCGGCCTGACCGAGAAATGGGACCTGTACATCCGGGGTACCGAAATGGCCACCGGTTACTCCGAGCTGGTGGACCCGGTCATTCAACGCATGCGCTTTGTCGACCAGGCCCGGCTCGCCGGACTCGGTGACCAGGAAGCGATGGTGCTGGACGAGGAGTTCCTGCGCGCGATGGAGTACGCAATGCCACCGTCCGGGGGGATGGGCATGGGCGTCGATCGCCTCATCATGGCCCTCACCGGGCTGGGGATCCGGGAGACCATCCTCTTCCCATTCGTTCGGCCGGGTGATTGAGACCCGCCCAGCGGGGTACAGTACCAGCCTGATTCGCGAACGCCACGGTGGGTAATGGTTGTCCCGCATTGTGACCGGGTGATGTTCGCCACCGCATTGCCTTCGCTGCGTGAATGTCGGCTCACCGCTTGCCGCGGCGCGCCGTGGCGATATTTCCGGATATGCTTGGAAAAGTCACACACGCGGCTCTATCCTGAACGTTCAGGGGAAAACAGCAGTTCTAGGAGGCTCACCCATGGCAACCCTGACCACCGTGACACTGGTGGACGATCTC
>JBIOVW010000257.1:0-2558 GCA_044867945.1 Nakamurella sp.
GCCGCGGCGGCGTTGCAGGATCTCGGCGTCTGGCGCGCCACCGACGTGATCGGTGGCTTCGCGGCCTGGCGCACCTAGCGAGCGGGGCTTCGCCCGAGTATCTAGAGAGCGGGCTTCGCCCGAATCACTAGAGACCGGGCTTCGCCCTGATCTCAGAGAGCGGGCTTCGCCCGACGCCACAGCAGCCAGGCGGCGACGCCGATCACCGCGAACAGCGCCGCCAGCAGGAACCCGGCGTACTCGGTGTTGGCCTCGGCGATGGAGGTGACCACGCCGAGGTCGACGCCGCCCTGCTCGCTCAGCAGGGTGGCGGCGGCGATGGCACCCACCACCAGACCCGAGACGATTCCGACGCCGGTGACCAACAGGTTGTAGTTGATCTTGCGCTTGGGATCCTGGTGGGCGGACGCGTACATCCTCAGCATCATCAGCCCGTTGAGGGTGTCGCCCAGCGTCATCGCCGCGGCGAACAGGATCGGTAGGCAGAGCAGCGAGATCGCGGGTGCGCCGGCCAGGGCCGCCCCGGCGGTCAAGATCAACAAGCCGATCTGGCTGCTGGTGTCGAAGCCCAGCGAGAACAAGAACCCGATCACGTACACGTGCCGCGGGTGCCGGATCCGCTTCAACGGCGCGGTCATCACCCGAGCCGCCGGCCCGCGCGGGGTGAGTGCGTCCGGCGGGATCACCAGGTCAGGATCGGCGGCGAGCGCCCGCTTGAGCCGGAGCGCCTGCACGAAGGTGGCCAGGTTGGCGATGGCGACCAGGGTCAGGTAGAGCCCCGAGACGCTCAGTCCGATGATGCCGAGCGCCCGGGCGACACCGGAGTTCTCGTCGAGGGCCGTCCGCACCACACCGGCGCCGGCGATGACCAGGATCCCGCTCACGATCACGACCGTGGAGTGACCGGCGGAGAACGCCAGGCCGACAGACGCCGGGTTCCGCCCTTCGGTGACGAACTTACGGGTCGAGTTGTCGATCATCGACACGTGGTCGAAGTCGTAGGAGTGGCTGAGACCGCGGAAGTACGCGACGGCCGCCACGCCGACGGTGACCGCTCCGGCAGCACCGGAGACCACTCCGATGCTGAGCAGTCCGAGACCGATCAGGTGCAGGGCGACGATCACCGCGAAGGCGGCACCGACCCGGAACCGGAACGAGCGCGAGGCCCGACCCTCGGTGGTGAGCAGCGACCGCCAGCCGGTCGCGGCCGCGGATGGCGACGGCGCGGTGGACGTGGCAGCCTTGCTCATCAGGGCCGCTCCTGGTGCGGTGGACGCATAGCGGTGACCCTACGACAACATGTGTCTGCTTGAACATACGTCCGGACGAGGATGAGCGCGGAGGTGCCCGGTGGCTGAGCCCGAGGACGTCGCCCGGCAGGCCGTGACGTCCGCCGGTTCGGATCTCCCCGACGTCGTCGACCGGCTCGCCGCCTTCTCCGATCCCACCCGGCTCGAGCTGCTGATCGCCATCCACGCCGCCCCGGGAGCACCGGTGAAGACGCTGGCCGCCGCGACCGGGTTGGCACCCAACACCGTCAGTCAGGCGCTGGTGTCGCTGCGAGACGCGGGACTGGTGACCAATGAGCGCGACGGCCGGCTGAGTCGCTGGCGGCTGTCGGACTCGGCTGCGCATGCCCTGCTGCACCATCTGGGTGCGCCGCACAGCGAGCTGCACCCGCCGCACTGACTGACAGGTCTCGACGATGCGGCGCGCCGACCGATGCCGGAGCGCGGCGACACGCCGCACCGCAGACCGGTCGGGGCGGGCTCCCCGGGGTGGCAGCGCCTCAGATGCCGGCGTAGGAGTGCAGGCCGGACACCAGCAGGTTGATGCCGACGAAGTTGAACCAGAACGACGCCAACCCGATCAAGGCGATGACGGCGGCGCGGGTTCCGCGCCAGCCAGCGGTCGAGCGGGCGTGCAGGTAGCAGGCGTAGATCACCCAGGTCACCAGGGCCCAGGTCTCCTTGGGGTCCCAGCCCCAGTAGCGGCCCCAGGCGTACTCGGCCCAGATGGCACCCGCCGCCACCGTGAAGGTCCACAGCGGGAAGGCGAAGGCGTGGAACCGGTACGCGTACAGGTCGAGCTTGCGGGCGGTGGGAATCCGGCCCAGATAGCCACCGACGGTTCCGCGCCGCTCGGCCCGCTGCCGGATCAGGAACAGCACCGACAGCAGTCCGCCGATGTTGAAGGCCGCCCCGGAGATCGCGGCCGCGATGATGTGGATGACGAACCAGACCGAGTGCAGCGCCGGCACCAGCGGTGCCACGGCGACGTAGAAGACGGTGACCGCCAGCCCGTTGCCGATCGCGGCCAGCAGGGTCACCGGCAACCCCAGCCAGCGAGCGCCGGTGCGCCACACCATCACCAGGTAGGCAGCCACGATCAGCACCATAGCGGTGATGGTGAACTCATACATGTTGCCCCACGGCGGTCGCCCGGCCGCCACGCCGCGCAGCACGGTCCCGACCAGGCTGCAGACGAAGCCGACCACCGTCAACGCGACGCCGATCCGACCCCACAGCTCCACCTTCAGGTCGGCCATCCGCTGCTCG
>JBIOVW010000258.1:0-2799 GCA_044867945.1 Nakamurella sp.
CTGGCTGACCGGGCCGCCGGCATACGAGTTCATCAGATCGATGTCCGAGTCCTCGCCCTCGGCGGCCGGCGCCAGCACGAAGGCCGCCGCGCCGTCCCCGAAGATCATCCGGGACGGCCGGACGGTGCCGATCTTGTCCGAGAACTTCTCGCCACAGACCAGCAGGACCGGCCGGTTGACCTCCTGCAGCAGCCGGATGCACTCGGACAGCCCGTACGGCAGGCCGGCGCAGGCCGCGGTGATGTCCGCCGACATGTGCGTCTGGTGCATGCCCAGCTGCCCGGACAACCAGGTGCCCATCGACGGCATCGCCCGAGGGTTCGTGCAGGAGCAGAACACGACCGCCCCGATCTCCTCGGGCTGCCGACCCGCCCGCTTGAGCGCGGCCTTCGCCGCGTCCAGGGACAGCTCGTCCAGGCCGCGCTTGGAGTACATACGGGTCTCGATGCCGGTCTTGTAGCTGATCTCGTCGGCCGTCATCGGTGACCAGCAGTACGCCGTGTTCCGGATGAGATCATCGTTGGAACACAGGATCTCGCCACGCACGACGGCCAGCGACTCGATCTTGGGCAGCACCTTGAACTGCTTGCGGATGTCGATCGCAGGGTAGGGCGTGATCGGTTGTTTGGTCTCGATCTCCGGCGCGAACGAGGCGACGCGAGGACCGATGTTGGCCCGCGGCGCGCCCTTGACGCCGTCCAGGAACCGCGCCACGTCGGCGTTCTTCGGCTTGAGCACGACAACGACGTCGTCGGGCTGCAGCTCGCCGAGGGTGGTCAGCCTCACCGCGGACCGGTCCCACAGATACTGGTTGTGCAGCACCATCGACCAGCGACGCAGCGCCTCGAGCTCGGCGACCTCTTCCTGGGCGTCGACGATGTCCGCGAACGTGAACGCCGGGTAGTCCGGGTCGTAGTTGCCCAGCACCCAGGTCAGCCGGGCGGGATCGGCCAGCGCCTCGGCCACCGTTGGCTGGACCGCCACCAGCGCACTGGCGTGGTGCACCCGGTTGCTGAAGATGTCGAACAGCGTGTCCCAGATCTGCTGCTCGGTCTCGGCGTCGCCGGCGGACGGCAGGTCCGCCCACGCCTGCGCGACTGCGCCGACCTTGCGCTCCTTGTCCTGCCACGGCACGACGACCGGCAGGAACACGTTGCTGCGATTGCGCGGCACGTCACGCCACCGGGTCGGCACCTTTTCATACATGGTCATGGCGAAGCGGTTGACCCAGAATAGATTCAGCGCGACATCCCGCACCAGGTGGGTGCGGTCCTTGTAGTGGCTGTTGGCGATCCGCTCACCGATCTCGGTGCCGGACGGCGCCTTGGTCTCGAAGTCGCGGCGAATGACCTGATCGAGTTGTTCCTCGGTCGCGATGACGGAGAAATCCAGGTCTGGGATGAAGTTGGAGGGGAAGACCAAGCGATCGTGGCGGTTGATGACGAACGGCTGCATGCCGCGCTCCTTCTGTCGTCGACGGATGCCGGGCAACCGGCGGGATCGGCCGTAACCGGAAAACCCCGACGACCATCCTCCCGCAACCGGCATGGTCGCGCTTGCGCACGGGTGGGATGCGACCGTGACGCGGCACGTCACACCAGGGCGGCACCGCGGGTCGACGGCGGCATGGACATGCGAGCGGGGTCAGCCGACCGCCCTGCGAGGCAGCTCCTCGTCGGCGCCGTCCTCATCGTCCTGCTGGGAGGCAAGCCGGTCCAGCAGCCCGCTCGCCTTCGACAACACCTCGCGTTCCTCCTCGGTGAGGGCCGCCAGCGCACGTTCGAGCCACAGTTCCCGCGCCCGGACGTACTCGGCCAGGCGCCGGTCGCCTTCGTCGGTGATGTTGACCATCACCTGTCGCCCGTCCTTCGGGTTCTCGGTGCGCCGGATCAGGCCGAGCGCCTCCAGGCCGGTCAGCACCCGAGTGATCGACGGCGGCCGGACCTGCTCCTTGGTGGCCAGATCGCCGGCTGTGAGCGGGCCCTCCCGCCAGACCACGCTCAACGCGGACAGCTGGGTCAGGGTCAGCCCCTCCGTCGGCGTCTGTTGCCGCAGGCGCCGGGTCATGCGGTGAACGGCGAGCCGCAGCTCGCTGGCGAGTCCGTTGACGTCCGGCACGCACTCAGGGTAACCCACCGCCTGCACCAAATCGGAGTTTTCGGACATGGCGGGCGAGATCCACTGCTCGGGCGCGTTTCAGTGTGGCCCTCGTAGGCTCGGGTGGTGACCTCCGATCATTCACCGGCCCCAACCGGCGGGGCGTACCGACCTCCGCCGCTCCCGCCGGTGACCACCGGGGTCTGGCACATTGCCGTGCCGGGGACGGCGATGTGGCTGATCGCGTTCGTCGTGCTGCTGTTCTACATACCCGAACTGCAGGCCAATGACGCCATGATCTGGCTGTGGACCTGCCTGGCCGGGTTCGGGACGGGTCTGTTGGGGTTGTCGCTCTACGGGTGGCAACGCCGGGCGGCCCGGCTGGGCAAGCGCTCGGCCAACAAGATGGCCCTTGACGAGAAGATCTGAGGCCGTACCCATTCAGCCGACGCCGGCCTCCGCCAGCCCGGTCCCGTCCTGCGCGGCGGCGGCCACCGCCAGGTGTCGCCGCGACCAGCGGCCGGCCGCCCAGGCGGCGATCCGGCCCAGCGATTCGGCTGATCCGTCGCAGTGGTATCGGCCGCCGGCGCTCCACCAGCGCACCGATCGGGCCTTTCGACGGCCGAGGGTGACCCGCACGGTGGTCGCGACGGTCAACGGCACGGCGGCGGGGTCGATCCCCATCGCCTCGGCGGGCCGCGG
>JBIOVW010000259.1:0-5324 GCA_044867945.1 Nakamurella sp.
CGGGTTGGAGCTCGCCAACGACGGCTACGGTGACGAGATCGCCGTGGCGGCGGAGGTGGACGCCTCGCACGCGGTGCCGGTGCTGACCGGAGAGTCGTTCCGGGCGGCCTGACTGGGTCCCGGCGGTTGGCCGGTGCCGGCGGTCGTAGCGCGGCGGCGCGGTGGCGCGGCTGCGCTGATCAAAGAACCGCCGAACCGGACGAATCCGGCGCCAAACTGGTTCCTGGATCAGCGCGGCGGCTGCCCGCCGCAGCAGCCGTCCATGTCGCGCTGATCTTTACGTCACCGAACCGGACGAATCCGGCGCGTAGCTGACGGTTGGATCAGCGCGGCGGAGGCGGTCCGAAGCAGCGTCCTGCCGCGCTGATCAAAGAACCACCGAACCGGACGAAACCGGCGCGAAAGTGAGCTTACGATCAGCGCGGCTTGCGTTCGGGATTCCCTCGACCCCGGTTGAGGCTGCGCGTCTGCCGATCGTGGCGCGGCGGTCGTACGGGCGCTGCTAAAGTGGTCCAGGCCTCGGCGCCCGCCGGGGTCATGGGGCTGTAGCGCAGTTGGTAGCGCGCTTCGTTCGCATCGAAGAGGTCCGGGGTTCGATTCCCCGCAGCTCCACCACGTCAAAGGCCCCGATTCGAACATTCGAATCGGGGCCTTGTTGCGAGAGGCACCAAAAAGGCACCGCAGCGGCGTCAATCGGCATCGTCCAGGCCCGCAGGATGCGGTCGGCGTCGTCGGTTCGCCGGGTGTAGAGGTCCAGCGTGGTCGAGGCTCGTTCGTGGCCCATTACCCGCTGGACCATGTTCGGCGGCACCCGTCGTCCACCAACCAGGTCGCATAGGATGCGTTAGATCGTGATAGCGCAAACCGCCGAACTGCCGGCGGGCGACCTGGGCGACGGCGGCCTCTTCGGTCGCGTAGCGGACACGCTGTCGCTTCCCGTCCTCATCCGACCACGCTGCGACCATCCAGCGCCGTCCTGTGTCACCGAGCCGAGCAGTCCGGCCCGCACCAGCGACGGGCGCCACTGCCGGGCTGCCGTGTCGACGAGGACAGGGCCTCGAACCCGCCGGCCCAGTAGCGGCGGATCCACCGGTCCAACGATTCCCGGGAGTACCGGAACCCGATCCCCGAACGGGCCGTCGTGGTCACGGCCGGCACCCTGACATCAGCTGAGCGCCAGGTTCTCAATCCAGGCCATCACGAGCCTTCCAGTGCCATACAGACGGCGGCCGCCTCGGCCTGCTGCAGCGCGTGCAAGACCTGGAGTTGTTCAGGAGTTCCGCCGACATTGCGGCCCAACGTCATCGCGACCGTCGCCGATCGAGTCCCGTCCGGGCTCGCCACGGCGAACTGCGTGTAGCCAGGAATGTTTCCGGTGTGACCGTAGACAACGCCGCACGGGGTTTCGTAGCGGAACAGCGCCAGGCTGGCCGAGTTCACACCTGGCCCGGGCGGGCCGGATTCGCCGCCGGGGATGAAGAGATCTGTCTGCTGGGCCTGGGTTTGCGGGCCGAACAGTTTGCCGCTCACGTATCCGCGGATGAAGGAGTTCATGTCCTGCGGAGTCGAGACGATTCCACCAGACGCCCACGACCAGCCGGCGGCGACTAGATTGGTGACGTCCTCCGGCGGGTTCGGCAGATCAAGTTCGTAGCCATGCAGCACCGGTTCCGGCATGTCGACGCCAGCGGGCAGGGATGTCGAATCGAGCCCAAGTGGCTGCAGCACCTGCTCCTTCAATGCTTCGGCGTAGGTCTTCCCGGTGGCCGCTTGGACCATCAACCCGATCGCAATGTTGTCCGAATTGTCGTAGACGTACCGGCTGCCGGGCGGGAAGACCAACGGTTGGTCGGCGACAAAGCTGAGGAGCTGATCGGGCGGGAGTGGAGTGCCCGGCGATGCCCCGACCGCCTGGCCGAATGCGGGGCTCCTGGTGAAGTCCGGGAGACCGCTGGTGTGGTTGAGCAACTGCCGGAGCGTCACCGCCGACCACGCCGCGGGCAGGTCGGGCAGCCACTCGCCGATGGTGTCATCCAGCGAGAGCGCGGTTGCGCCACTGAAAGCCTTCGCCGTCGAGGCGATCCGCATGTGGTCGCTGATGTTCGGGGCCGCCCTGGTGGCCAGATCGCCCACACCGGCTGAATGGACCGTCCGGTCACCGCCGACCTGCACGATGGAGATGACGCCCGGCGGGCCACCGGGCATGGCGACCAATTCTGCCAGCGCCCGATCGAGGACGGCAGACTTCGAATCGGTATCCGTTGCGCCGGTCGACACTGCCGTGCTCGACGTCGGCGCCGAATCCGTATTCGAACTGGTACACCCCGCGAGGACCAGCGCCGCCGCGACGACCATCACCAGCGAACCCCGGCTCTGACGTGTCACCTGCATGATTAGACCCTCCAGATCGGACAACTTCGACCGGTCAGTACGACTGCTGGATAGCGGCCACGATCGCGCCGACGTCGTCGTTGGCCGCGAAGACCCCTTCGACAGTAGGGGCGAAGCTATTGGACGAGAACACCGCGAAGGCGAAGCTCCGCCCGCTCTTTGTCTCCATGTCGCCACCCAAAGCCTTCACTGAGATCCGGAACCGGTTGTTGTTGAACGGGTCCCCACCGACCAGGGTGCCGGTTTTGCCGACGACCTTTCCGGCCGCCGGACCATTCGCCTGTACTGTCGCCAGTGAACCATCGACCCCGAGGATCGGCACGGTGCATCGAGGTTTTCGAGGAGGCGGTGGTGCTGCTGGCCGCGTCGCCGGCGCGACTCGAGTCGGCCCGCGCGGAGTTCGCCCTCGGTAGTGCTCGGCGCCGGCGCGGCCAGGTCACCACCGCTCGACCGCACCTGGCCAGGGCCGGCGAGCTGGCTGCCCGGTGCGGGTCCGCCGCTTTGGCCCAGCTGGCCGCGACCGAACTTCGCATCGCCGGCGGTCGCCCGCGGCAGCGAGCCGTGTCCGGCGCCGACGCCCTGACGCCCAGCGAGCGGCGGGTGGTCGAGTTCGCCGCCGCCGGGCGCACCAACCGCGCAATCGCGCAGGAGCTGTACGTGACCCCCAAGACCGTGGAGGTACACCTGTCCAGCGCCTACCGCAAGCTCGGCATCACCTCAAGGGGCGAGTTGGCCGCGATGTGGCCGCCGGATCCTGCGGGATGACTGCGGGGTTGACCCTGAGCGCTTGGGCAGCCGCTGGCGTTGCCCCGGCGATCCTCGCCCGGCGCCAGGTCAGCCGGCGAAGTTGACGATGGACAGCGACATCGGCAGTTCGTCGGTACGCGGCTCGGGCGAAGCCAACTGGCCCGCCAGGTAGTTGCTTCCGGTCATGTAGTCGTCGGCCGCAACCAAGGTGTCGAGGGAAAGCTGGCCGGCATAGTCGAAGGCGTCGAGCACGTATGGGAAACCGTCGCTGCCCAGCACGGAAGGTCCATTCATCAGGTGGAAGTGCATCTGTGACACGTTGGCGTTGCCGGTGTTGCCGAGTTTGGCGATAACCCGACCCTTCTTCACCGTGTCGCCCGGCTTCACCAGCACGGAGCCCTTCTCCAGGTGGGCGTAGAAGGCGTACGCGCCGCCGCCGATGTCCTGGACGATGTGGTTGCCGTCCACCGTCTCGACGGTGATCTGCGGTCCGAGCACCGGGTCATCGGCGGGCAACACGCCAGGGACGTTGGCGTCCAGCTTGTCGACCGCCGACGAGATCTTTCCGTCGGCGACAGCGATGATCTCGGAGCCATAATCGACATAGCTTTCGTTCTTCGTCTTGTCGCCCTCGTAAAAGGCACCGGCCTCGTTCAACTGCTTCCAGTCGATGGCGAAGCGCTGGCTGTTGATGAGCATCCCGTTGAACGTCGCCATCGAGGTGCGATGGGGGAATCCGGGCAGGCAGCAGCCATTCACCGCAACCCAGCGATCGCCCTTCACTGGCGGCCCGATCACCGTGGGCGTGCCCGCCGAAATGTCGAATGGGGCGGCAAGATAATCAACCGTCACCGGTGTTTTCGATCCCGGGTTCTCGGCTGCGGTGCCGTACAGGTGGTGCATGACGGCTTTCGGCGCTTGGTCGGCTGAGTCGAAAGCAAAGTCGATGGACACCACCCGCGATTCCTGGGGAGGGATCTCGTTGCTGGTCGCCGGTCTCTGCGGCAGCGTGCGCAGACGGCTGCAGTCCCCCAGTTGGCAGTCGGGGTCGACCAGGCGGAGTGCGGAATACGAATCGATGACCGTGGACGGTGATGAAGCGTCGACCACGTCGAGCTTTTCGATGGTGGCCGGTAGCGCCGACGCGTTGGTGAGCTCAAGGTCGTAGGCGACGTGATACTTGCCGTCCGAGCCCTTAACGGGAAGGTCGGGTCGCTCAGCGGGGTGACCGCGACGGCGGTGAACGCGTCGGGGACCCTGATGGCTGTCCCGGAATTCGCCGTCATTGTTGCTGACGCGCCGGCAGCGGCGGCTTCCGAGGTGGAGGCTGGGGTCACCGCCGTCGTGCTCGTCGCCGAATCCGGAGTTGAACTGCAGGCAGCGGCAGCGAAGAGCACTGCCACCCCGGCTGCCGCCGCCAACCGTCGCACCAGGTGGCCGTGCTGCATCGCTGCCTCCAACTGTCGCCAAGGAATGTCGACAATCTTCGTCACGACGGCTGGGGGCGGCATTGGGGAGCGACCCCTAACTTTGGACACCCGCAGAAGGGACTGCGGCTCGGGGTTCGCTGCCGTGGCGGTGCTGGCGGGCCCGGGCTGTGGCGTCGTCGGCCGGACCTGTGCGCTCCGGGCCCATCGGGTCTGGCGGTGCTCGCGTTACCGCCGACCCGGCACGACGAACTGCTCGGCCGTCCGGGAGCGGCACAGGCCGAGATGGGGCCGGGCGGGACATGGGCCCCCGGCTGGATCGACGTCGCCGCACCGGAGATCTTCCGACGATACGGGTCTCGCGTTCTGAGTTGGCATCGTTCTTGAGCGGCGGCCGGGGCCGTCTTCGGGATTGGCCGGCGGGTCGCTGCGGCCGGGACCGTCGCCAAGGAATTCGGCCCGATCGGCGTCGCCGCTCCAGGCGCTGCCGCGAAGCGCGGGAGAAACCACCGTCCCCCAATGCCGACATCCACACCATCAGCTCAAGAAAGCTGCCCTGTGTGGATCTGGGCAAGCCAACCATGGTGGTCGGCGGCGTGTCACGGGACAGCCGCCGCCGGACCGGACGACGAAAACCACACCAGCGGCGAAAGAGCGCTGCTGGTGCGGTTTTCGCATTCTGTCATTCCGGACCAACGCGCTGCACTGGAGGCACAGAACTGGCAGAATCGCCATGATCATCCGGGACCGACGGCGTAG
>JBIOVW010000260.1:0-7309 GCA_044867945.1 Nakamurella sp.
AGGGTGATCCGATCGGCCATGCTTGCGCCACTCCCCCCTCGCGGCCGCCCGCGGCCGGGGCGGCGGGCGCATCATGGCACAGCCGCGCCGGGCCAAGTGCGCGGACCGGTCCGCGGCCGGTGACCGCGGCGGCCACCCGTACCGCGTCGAGCGAGTCGGCTGCCTCGTGCACCCGGACGCCCCAAGCGCCGGCGGCCCCGGCCAGTCCGGAGATCACGGAGGTGGCGACCTCCCGGCCGTCGGGTGGCCGTGGACCATCGGCATCGGCCAGCAACACCCCGAGGAACCGTTTGCGGGAGGCCCCGACCAGCACAGGAAACCCCCAACCCGGGCCGTCCAGGCCGGTGATGGACGGCAAGGCGCGCAGCAACGCCCAGTTGTGCTCGGCGGTCTTGGCGAAACCCAGGCCGGGATCCAGCACGATGGCGTCCTCGCGGACGCCGGCGGCCAGAGCGGCCGCCACCCGGGCGGCCAGTTCGCGCCGCACGTCGTCGACGACGTCGTCGTAGACGGCGAGCGCGTCCATGTCCAGACTGTGCCCACGCCAGTGCATCAGGATCCAGGGCGCGCCGGCGTCGGCGACCAGGCCGGCCATCTCGGGGTCGGCGAGCCCACCGGACACGTCGTTGACGATCCGCGCGCCGGCACCCAACGCCGCCTGCGCCACCGCCGCCCGGGTGGTGTCCACGCTGCACACCACGCCGTCGCCGGCGAGTTCCGTGACCACCGGCACCACCCGCGCCGCCTCGACCTCGGCCGGTACCCGATGGGCTCCTGGCCGGGTGGACTCACCGCCGATGTCGACGATGTCGGCGCCCGCGGCGACCAGTGCCCGGCCCCGCCGGATCGCCGCTGCGGCGTTCAGGTACCGACCGCCGTCGGAGAACGAGTCCACGGTCACGTTCACGACACCCATCACGACGGCCCGCCCGGTCGGCCAGGGCGCTGCGCTCATCGGCCCGTGATCAGGCTCATGGCCTCCGCGCGTGTCCGGTCCTGGGACTGGAAGATGCCCCGGACTGCGGACGTGGTGGTGACCGCCCCGGGCTTGCGGATGCCCCGCATCGCCATGCACAGGTGCTCCGCCTCGATGACCACGATCGCGCCGGCCGGCCGCAGCCGGCGGACCAGAGCGTCCGCGATCTGGGTGGTCAACCGTTCCTGCACCTGTGGGCGCTTGGCGTAGCCGTCGACCAGCCGGGCCAGCTTGGACAGCCCGGTGACCCGACCGTCCGGCCCGGGAATGTAGCCGACGTGCGCCTTGCCGAAGAACGGCACCAGGTGGTGCTCGCACGTCGAGTACAGGTCGATGTCCCGCATCAGGATCATCTCGTTGTGGTTCTCGTCGAACGAGGTCTGCAGCACGGTGCTCGGGTCCGAGTGCAGGCCGGCGAACTGCTCGGCGAACGCCTTGGCGACCCGGGCCGGCGTGTGCCGCAGCCCGTCGCGGTCGGGGTCCTCACCCACCGCGATCAGCAGTTCGCGAACGGCCGCCTGGGCCCTTGCCTTGTCGAATGCCGGCCGGGTCGGGACGGCGCCGTTGCCCGACCCGCCGCCGGAAGCACCCCGACCCGGGGACGCCGACAGAGCCGGACCGTCCGTCACGATCGTCGGTCCCGCGGCGGGGCCCAGGGATCCTCCGGGTCCACCGGGCCGGACGGCGCGGGAGGCGGCGGTGCCTGGCCCCAGCCACCATGACCGCCACCGCCGTTGGTGGAGTGGCGTCCGTTGGGCTGACCATCGCCGGACGGACCGCCGTTCTGCGGGCCACGGTAGGGGCCGGGGTCGTACGGTCCGAGCGGTCCGGGCAGCACCCCACCGGACCAATTGGGCGGCGGCCCCGCTGGCGATCCCACAGCCGGGCCGAGCTGCGCATCCGGTTTGGGCGTGTTGTAGCCGCCCTGGCCGGGGAATTCGGCGGCGACGCCGACCGGCACCGGCTGCTCCGGGGTGGGCTTGCGCAGGTCGGGCTCGGCCGGCGGCCAGGGTTCGCCCCGTTCCAGGGCCAGCTCCGCTGGGGTCTTGATCGGCGGCCGGTCGGACGGCAGCCGCGGCCCGAACTCGTCGAATGCGGTGATCCGGGGGCGCTTCTCGACCTCCGCGAAGATGACCTCCAGATCTCTGCGCTCGAGCGTCTCCTTTTCCAGCAGCGCGGCGGCCAGGTTGTCCAGCACATCCCGGTAGGTGTTCAACACCGCCCACGCCTCGGTGTGCGCGGTCTCGATCAGGGCCCGCACCTCACCGTCGATCTCGCTGCCCACCTCGATGGAGTACTCGGGCCCGGAGCCGTAGGTGCGGCCGAGGAAGGGCTCGTCGTCCCCGTGCCCGTACTTGACAGCGCCGAGCTTGGCGGACATGCCGTACTCGGTGACCATCGCGCGGGCGATCTTGGTGGCCTGCGCGATGTCGGAGGACGCGCCCGTGGTCGGCTCGGCGAACACCAGTTCCTCCGCGGCCCGGCCGCCCATGGCCATGACCAGCCGGGCGATCATCTCGGACCGCGTCATCAGCGACTTGTCGTCCTCGGGAACGACCAGGGCGTGCCCGCCGGTGCGTCCGCGGGGCAGGATCGTCACCTTGTACACCGGCTCGAGCCCGGGCATCGCCCAGGCGGCCAGCGCGTGCCCACCCTCGTGGTAGGCGGTGATCTTCTTCTCCTTCTCGGAGATCACCTTGCCGCGCCGGGCCGGACCGCCGATCACCCGGTCGACCGATTCCTCCAGTGCGATGTTGGTGATGACGGTGCCGTGTTCGCGGGCGGTCAGCAGGGCCGCCTCGTTGATCACATTGGCCAGGTCGGCGCCGGACATGCCGACGGTCCGCTTGGCCAGACCCAAGAAGTCGACGTCCGGGGCGAACGGCTTGCCCTTGGCGTGCACGGCCAGGATCGACTGCCGGCCCTTCAGGTCGGGCTGGCCGACGGGGATCTGCCGGTCGAAACGGCCCGGCCGCAGCAGCGCAGGGTCCAGGATGTCCGGCCGGTTGGTCGCTGCGATCAGGATGATGCCGCCCTTGGCCTCGAACCCGTCCATCTCGACCAGCAGCTGGTTCAGCGTCTGCTCCCGCTCGTCGTGCCCACCGCCCATGCCGGCGCCCCGGTGCCGGCCGACGGCATCGATCTCATCGACGAAGATGATGGCCGGCGCGTTCGCCTTGGCCTGCTCGAACAGGTCCCGGACCCGGCTGGCGCCGACACCGACGAACATCTCGACGAAGTCGGACCCGGAGATGGAGTAGAACGGCACCCCGGCCTCGCCGGCCACCGCGCGTGCCAGCAGGGTCTTGCCGGTCCCCGGCGGGCCGTAGAGCAGCACACCCTTGGGGATCTTCGCTCCCAGCGCCTGGTACCGGGCGGGGTTCTGCAGGAAGTCGCGGATCTCGTCGAGCTCCTCCACCGCCTCGTCGGCGCCGGCCACATCGGTGAACTTCGTCTGCGGCATGTCCTTCGTGAGCAGCTTGGCCTTGGACTTGCCGAAGGACAGCACCCGGTTCCCGCCGCCCTGGGCGTTGTTCATCATCCAGAGCAGGAACAGGATGATCAGGCCGACCGGGATCAGGTAGATCAGCAGCGAGAACAGGGTGGACTCGCTGGTGACCACGGTGTTGTAGCCGCCGGAGACGTTCGCGGCCTGCACTTCGTCGAAGATCTGCTCGGAGGCCTGCGCCGGGTAGTTCGTGAAGATCTTGGTGCTGCCGTCGACCGGGTTGGTCAGGGTGAGCCGGAGCCGCTGCTCCTTGTCGTCGATGGTGGCGTCGGTGACGTTGCCGTCCTTGAGCTGGGCCAGCGCCACCGAGGTGTTCTGTTGCACGTAGCCGCGGGTGTCGTCGGCGAAGTAGCTGTACATCAGGTACAGCACCAGCACGACCGCGATCCACACCAGCGGCGAGCGGAGAAGACGCTTCTTGTCCATATGGCTCCGGGCCTGCGACGGCCTCGACCTCCCTGACGGTCTCGAGTGCGGGGCCGGCAAGTCGACGGTTGGTCCGTCGGACTCGGGCTGCCTTGCACTTCCGGGCGGCGCAAGGGCACGACCAGTGCGTTTCAGCCTACCGCCGCACCCCGACAGACCCCCATTCCTCGCGGGTCGCCTCGTTCAACGCGCTGCCGGCTCGGCGGGTTCCCCCGTCGGTTGCGCAGGGTGGGACGAAGACCTCTCAGCGGTACATGTGCTCGCCCAACAGGCCGACGAACGGCAGGTCCCGGTAGCGCTCGGAATAGTCCAGCCCGTACCCGACCACGAACTCGGTCGGGATGTCGAAGCCGACGTAACGCACGTCCACATCGACCTTGACCGCCTCCGGCTTGCGCAGCAGGGCGACGACGTCGATCGACGACGGGCCACGGGTGGCCAGGTTCTTGACGAGCCAGGACAGGGTCAGTCCCGAGTCGATGATGTCCTCGACGATCACCACCCGCCGGTCCGTGATGTCCCGGTCCAGGTCCTTGAGAATGCGCACCACACCGGAGGACGAGGTGGCCGAGCCGTAGGAGGTGACGGCCATGAACTCCAGCTCGGAGGGGATCGGCATCGCCCGGGCGAAGTCGGTGACGAACATCACCGCGCCCTTGAGCACGCAGATCAGCAGCGGCGGGGTGTCCGCCGTGTGGTCGGCGGCGACGGCCCGGGCCAGCTCGGCGATCTTGGCCTGCAGCGCCTGTTCGCCGATGAGCACCGCAGACAGCTCGCCGTGGTAGCCGTGCACCGCGCCGGGATCCCAGCCGACGGCGGCCGGTGCGGCATCGGCGCTGCTGACCACGGTCGTCAACGCCGACGGGTGAGTGCCGGGGGCGACCCAGGTGTGCGTCTGGCTGCTGTTCACTTCGATCTCCAAGGCTGGAGCGGTGAGCCTGCCCGCACGCGTACCGCGCGGTTGCCGTCCAGCCTGCCATTCGGGCGACCTCCGGTAAGCGCCGGGTCGCGTTGCTCCCGGACGGCCTGGGCCCCGACGCCGGCAGTCAGTGAACGTCGCTGCGGCGAAACACCAGCGCCGAGCGCCCAGTAGAAGGGCCAAAAGTACCTGGCCGGACTCAGCCAGTCGATCACCGGCGCCAGTGAACTGATCAGGTAGGCGGCCGCGACCGCAGCTGCGATGCTCAGGGCGAGTCCGCGGTTGCCGCTGACCGCACCCAGCAGCATGAACGTGCAGCGTGTTACGAGCGCCGTCCGGAGGGTACGGCGGATGGGTCCCTGCGGGCCGTCTCCGCGGGTTGACCGGCCGCGATGCCTCGGCCGGCGCAGTCGGGTCCGCCGAGATCCACCTCGGCGGCTTTCTTCGGCTGCCCATGTGGATGTCGGCCGACCGCGGGTCGGAGCGACGTGGATCGGCCGGGCGACGGCAGCTACCGCATCATCACCAACCGGGCGCCTCGTCGCCACACGTCCAGGCCACCGGGCACCCGAACCTGCACCGGACCGCGCGGATCGGTGAGTTGCCGGTCCAGCCGGGTCAGGTGGTCGTGGGTGAGCGCGCCCCCGCCGCAGCCGGCCAGCCACAATCGGAGCACCCGGCGCCGCACCGCCGACGGCCAGTCGACCAGGTCATCGATCCGCAGCGATCCATCGGCCTCCACTGCCCGGGCCAGGGCGTCCGCCGAAATGGAATCGAGGGCTTCCAGGTCGGCGGCCATCAACTCGCCCGTGCGGGCCAGGGCACGCGACACTCCGCCGCCGAGCACCTCCTCCAGCAGCGGCAACACCTCCCGCCGCAGCCGCACCCGAGTGAAGGCGGAATCGTCGTTGTGCGGATCCCGCCACGGTTCCAGGCCCGCCTCCAGACAGACGGCCTCGGTGTTCGCCCTGGTCAGCGTCAGCAACGGCCGTCCCCAGGGCGATCGCCACGGCCGCATGCCCGCGATCGAACGCGGCCCGGAACCGCGAGCCAGGCCGAGCAGCACGGTCTCCGCCTGGTCGTCCACGGTGTGACCGAGGAGCACCGGGGCGCCACCCAGCTCAACTGACAGCGCCGACAGCGCCGCGTACCGGGCTCGCCGGGCCGCCGCCTCCAGGCCACCGGTCCCCTCGACCGACACCGCGAGCACCCGTACGTCGGCGCAGCCCAATCGCCGTAACAGGTCCGCGTTGGCCCGCGCCCGATCCTCGGAGCCCGACTGCAGGCCGTGGTCCACCGTTGCCCCGATGACCGGTCGCCCCCCGCTCGCCGCGAGGACACCCAGCGTCAGCGCGAGCGAGTCGGCGCCGCCGGAGCAGGCGACAATCAGGGGGCCGGTCGGGACATACCCGACCAGCCATGACGCGCAGGCCTGGCGGACCCGCTCGGTGTGCCCCGGCAGGCCCACCCTCCCTGCGTTCAGCCGTGCACCCGAAGGACCCAGGCGGCGGGGTCGGCGATCTCCGCGCGGGTCGGGAGGGACTCCGGCGAGGACCACACCTCGTTGAACCGCGCCATCCCGGCATCGTCCACGACCTTGCGCACGAAGGCGCCGCCGTTGACATACTGCGCGAGCTTGACGTCCATGCCCAGCAGTGCCCGCAGCAGCCGATCGATCGGCCCCGAACCCTTGCGTCGGCGTTCGGAGAACGACGCGCGGATGATCGCCACCGACGGGACGACCCTCGGTCCGACGGCGTCCATGACGTAATCGGCGTGCCCTTCCAGCAGGCTCATCAGTGCCATCACCCGGTCGAACACGGCGCGCTGCTCGGGCGACTGGACACCCTCCAACCAGGACAGTCGGCTCCCGTCCCGCGCCCCCTCACCCTTGAGGGCGGCCACGGCGCGACGGAGCATTTCGCCGGGGTCGGTATCCGCCTTGTCGGCGAAATCGGCGACCAGGGACTGGAAATAGTCACGCAGCCAGGGCACCGCGGTGAACTGCAGGCGATGCGTGCTCTCGTGCAGGCACACCCAGAGCCGGAAGTCAGTCGGGTCGGCGTTCAACTCCCGCTCGACCTTGACGATGTTCGGCGCGACCAGCAGGAGCCGGCCGGGGCGGTCGGGGTTGCCGCCGAGCGGGTCGAACTGGCCCAGCACCTTGCCGGACAGGAAGCCGAGGATGAACCCGACCTGCTGCCCGGCCACCCCGCGGGTCAGCTGACCGGCCGTGCGACCACCGGCAGCGGCCGCGAGCTTGGCGACCGCGGGTGCGGCCAGCCGTTCCATGCCCTCTGCGGTCGCGGAGACCCAACCGGGGCGGTCGACGACGTCGGCCTCGGCCACCGGCAGACCGTGGCCCAGGCCGGTGGTGTCGCGGACGACGAGTTCGGCCCGGGCCGAGAACTCGCGCAGATCGGCGACCACCGCGGCGGCCGCGGCCGGCGTCACCGGTGGGCCGGTGGGGGCCAGCCGC
>JBIOVW010000261.1:0-7096 GCA_044867945.1 Nakamurella sp.
CGGGTTGCCGGGGCGGGGTCATTTGGGGGCGTCCGCCGCCGACAGGCGACGGGCGACCAACGCGAATCCAATGCGAACAGTCGAACATTGAACTGACAGGACTGGACAACACATGGCGAAGCAGATCCGCTTCGATACCGACGCACGCGCGGCACTGCAGCGTGGCGTCGACAAGCTCGCCGACGCGGTCAAGGTCACCCTCGGCCCGCGCGGCCGGTACGTGGTGCTGGACAAGAAGTTCGGCGGCCCGACCATCACCAATGACGGCGTCACGATCGCCCGCGACATCGAGCTGGATGACGCCGACGAGAACATGGGCGCCCAGCTGGCCAAGACCGCGGCCACCAAGACCAACGACGTGGCCGGTGACGGCACCACCACGGCGACGATCCTGACCCAGGCCATGATCGCCGAAGGTCTGCGCAACGTCACGGCGGGGGCGAACCCGCTGGCGCTGCGCTCGGGGATCGCCCAGGCCGCCGACCGGGTCAACGAGCTGCTCACCGAGTGGTCGACACCGGTCGCCGGCGACCGCCGGGCCATCGCCGATGTCGGCACCATCGCCTCCCGCGACGAGGTGATCGGCGAGTTGCTGGGCGACGCCCTCGATCATGTCGGCGCCGACGGCGTGGTCAGCGTCGAGGAGCACTCGGGGCTGTCCACCGAGCTCGAGTACACCGACGGCGTGCAGTTCGACAAGGGTTACCTCTCGCCGTACTTCGCGACCGACCCGGAAGCCGGTGAGGCCGTCCTGGAGAACGCGCTCGTGTTGCTGGTGCGGGAGAAGATCTCCGCGCTGGCCGACCTGCTGCCGCTGCTGGAAAAGGTGCTGGAGGCCAAGAAGCCACTGCTCATCGTGGCCGAGGACGTCGAGGGCGAGGCGTTGTCCACCTTGGTGGTCAACGCCATCCGCAAGACGTTCAGCGTCGTCACCGTCAAGGCGCCGTTCTTCGGCGACCGGCGCAAGGCGTTCCAGCAGGACCTGGCCATCGTCACCGGCGCCGAGGTGGTCTCCGCCGAGGTCGGCCTCAAACTGGCCGAGGTGGGCACCGAAGTGCTGGGTAGTGCTCGCCGGGTCGTCGTCACCAAGGACACCACCACCATCGTGGACGGTGGCGGTTCCGCCGAGGCGGTCGCCGACCGCGCCGCGCAGCTGCGCACGGACATCGAGTCCACCGACTCCGATTGGGATCGGGAGAAGCTGCAGGAACGTCTGGCCAAGCTGGCCGGCGGCGTCGCCGTGATCAAGGTCGGGGCGGCCACCGACATCGAAGCCAAGGAGCGCAAGCACCGCATCGAGGACGCGGTGAACGCCACCAAGGCTGCGGTCGCCGAGGGCATCATCGCCGGCGGCGGGTCCGCCCTGGTGCATGCGGGCCTGGCGCTGGCCGACCTGCAGGGGCAGCTGTCCGGGGACGAGGCGATCGGCGTGGCGATCGTCCGCAAGGCGCTGTCCGCCCCGGCCTTCTGGATCGCCGCGAACGGCGGTCAGGAGGGGGCGGTCGTGGTCAACCGCATCGCGGAGCTGCCGCGTGGCGAGGGCTACGACGCGAGCAACGAGGAGTACGTCGACCTGGTCAAGGCGGGCATCATCGACCCGGTCAAGGTCACCAAGTCGGCGGTGTCCAACGCCGCGTCGATCGCCGGCATGGTGCTGACCACCGAGTCGACCGTCAGCGATCTCCCGGAGGACGACGCCGAGGCCGGCCACGGCCATCACGGTCACAGCCACTGAATCCAGGATCTCGCGCGCATCCACTCCGGCCGGACGCATCAGGGCAGGCATCCCCGACCACGGGGGTGCCTGCCCTTGCCGTTTCGTGGATTGGCCGACCGGGCTCGGGCTGGTGGTCGTTACGGGCCGGACGACTCTCTCGGAGGGACCACTCTCGGGGGAACTTCACTCATTGGAAGCAATCTGTGTCCGCTCAGAGTGCCCAAAACCCCGTTCGGACCACTACCATCGAGTGATCCGGGACGAAACAGCTGTCCGAGCGTGGGTCGAACCTTGTCGGCCCTGCGCTTTGATTGCGCCGTCCAGACGATGCAGACACGGACGGGGGAAACGTTCGAGTGGGCGCCGGGGGGCGATGGTGATCGGACAGTCGCGGACCAGGGTGTCACGCGTGCCGCGACGGCGGTCGGCGCGCGTGGCCCAGTTCGACGACCGATCAGTGCGCGCCCGACAGGGTCAGCATCTGCGCGCGTTCGCTCTCCGAGAGGCCGCCCCAGATACCGTACGGCTCGTGCACTTTCAATGCGTGGTCGCGGCAGGCGGCCATCGCCGGACACTGAAAGCACACGGCCTTGGCCTGGGCCTCCCGACGCGCCCGGGCGGGCCCCCGCTCGCCCTCGGGGTGGAAGAAGAACGAACTTGCCATGCCGCGACAAGCCGCATGCAGTTGCCAATCCCAGAGATCCGCGTTCGGTCCGGGAAGGCGCCTGGTATCCGCCACGTCGATCCCCTCTACAGCAGTGCGCGCCCGTGCCGGCGCTCCGTTGAACCTGGCCGGGACGAGCCGACGTGGGCTGTCCGGTGGTTCGTCTGGCCGACAGTGCCGGGGATCGGGGCGCGGTCGGGCGGGCATGCCAACCCGGCACCTCCGAGCCCCAGTCGGGCGGGCGGAAATGCCACCGTTGTCGTGCCTTCGAGCCGGATCCGCGCTGATCGCGGCGCTGTTGATCTCCAGACCCTAGAGCCCTGCAGCGCCCGCGACAAGACCTTGATCACGAATTTTGTCGATCTTGATCCCGTCGTTGTCATCGTTGTCGGCCGGCGGTCGGTGACCCGGGACTGTGAGCCCGGTCACCGAGCCGTGGCCCGACGGTCGCGGCGGCCACGGTTCCGGGCAGTGATCGCACCACTACGGTCGGTCGACGGTGCCATCGGTTGCCGACGGAGCCGTGCGCACCCTCGATCGCCGGGCAGGCAGTGGATCGAGCGCGGCGAAGATTTGCGGACCGACCTGCCGGTCGACGTCGTGGCTCGACCGGTCGGGGGCTCCCACGATCGGATGATCGATCGAGGGGAAGTACCATTTACACCGTCTGCAGGGGGAGTCTCGTGACCAGCGTCCTGATTTGCGATGAGCGCCGAAGCGCGCGCGATGGCCTGACCCGCGTGATGAGCGCGGTCCCGTCGGTCGACGGCATCGACTGCGTCGCCAGCGGGGACGAGTTGCTGTCCCGATACGGTCGCCAGCCCTCCGATGTGGTGCTGATCGGAACCCAGCGCGCGCTCACCAGTGGCATCGAGGCCACCCGACGATTGTTGGCGGTGCACGGGTCCGCGGTGGTCATCGTGTTCGGCTCGCCCGATGACACGGCCTCGATCGCGGCCGCCATCGCCTGCGGCGCCCGCGGATTCCTGCGTTGGGACGCCACCCAACCGGAGATCGTGGCGGCGCTTGCGGACACCCTCACCACGCCTCGACTACCCGCGTTGCGGGACGCCGCCGACGGGGAGGCACCCCTGACCGAACGCGAGATGCAGGTGCTGCGCGGAATGAGTCAGGGCCAGTCGAACGGGGAGATCGGACGCGAGTTGTTCCTGTCCGAGGACACGGTCAAGACGCACGCCCGGCGTCTGTTTCGCAAGCTCGGCGCCCGTGACCGGGCGCAGGCGGTCGCGCTCGGCTTCCGGCGCGGGTTCGTCGCCTGACGTCCTCTCGGGGGAGGCAGCGGTATGCGCGACGTCATCGTCTCTGCTCCGGTTCGGGGCCGAACAGGTGAAGCTCGATCCGGTCAATCCGGCTGTGGCTACCATGGGATGACGATTGTGCGCGCTCGGGCGCGCATGACGGTTTTCGCTGCGGCCACGCGTCGCGCGGTGTAACGGGGGTGCCGCTCGGGGCGATGAAAGAGCAGTCAGCGGACACGAACGATCCGGCCGGTTTGGACGAACTCGTCGACCGGGCGGTCGGTGGTGAGCCGATGGCCGTCGAACTCTTGATCCGCCGCATCCTCCCGGTGGTCGTGCGCTACTGCCGCGCCCGGATGTCGGCCGGCCCGCTGTCGCTTGCGACGGCGGACGACATCGCGCAGGAGGCATGCATGGCCGTCCTCACGGCGCTGCCCGCCTTCCGCCGCGAGGGGAAGCCCTTCCTCGCCTTCGTCTACGGGATCGCCTCGCACAAGGTGACCGACGCCTACCGGTCGGCCGCCCGCACCCGGTCGACGCCGGTGGCCGAGGTCCCCGACGTGCCCTCGACCGAGCGCGGCCCGGAACAGTTCGTGGTCGCCTCCTCGACGGCCGCGGTGATCGACGAACTGCTCAGCCATCTGCCCGAGGTCCAGCAGGAGATCCTGCGGTTGCGCGTGGTCGCCGGCCTCAGCGCCGAGGAGACCGCCGACGCCATCGGCATGACGGCCGGAGCGGTCCGGGTGGCTCAGCACCGGGCCCTGGCCAAACTTCGGCAGCGGGTGAGTGCCGGACCGGCGCTCGTCGAGCGCTTGAGCTGATGGTCCGCCGACCCGGTCGACGCGTCACCGATCCGGACGCGCCCGTCGTCGATCTCGACCTTGTGCTGGCCGACGACGCGCGGATCGACGCGATCACCGGACGCTCCTCGTCGACGGGCGACCCGCCGGGCCCTGCCGGATCCCCGGCCTCGGCCACGCGCTTCGGGTGCACATCCGGTGAGGACCTGTTCGACCTGTTCGACGAGTGGCGGGCGGAGTTGACGCATCGACCGCTCCCGCCGGTGCCGGTGCTCGCCATCCCAAGGGCGGCCGGTCCGCGCCCCCGACCCGCGCGGTCGTTGCGGGCGATGCTGGCCGTCGCCGCCGCGATCGGTGCGGTGGTCGTCGGATCGGCGACGATCGGTGCCGCCCATGCCGATCCCGGCAGCCCGCTCTGGCCGATCGCCCGCGCCATCTGGCCGGACCGAGCCGCATCGATGGAATCCGCCCAGGCGGTCCGATCCTCGTTGGACGAGGCCCGGGAGGCGCTGGACGACGGGCGCAAGCTCGACGCGCAGATGGCGATCAGCCGGGCGGCCGAGGAACTGCTCGGAGTCGCCGAGGGCGATGAACGCGACGCCATGCAGCTGGCGGTCGCCGAACTGTGGGACGCCGCCACGCCGTCGACGGGGACCCTGCCCGGCACCGGGAGCTCGCCGGCCGCCGCGGCGCCGTCGACCGTCGACCGGATCTCGGTCGCGGGCGTCGGCCCACCGAATCCGGCGGAGGTCGGTGAACCGACCGCGGCCGCCGCGCCGCCCGTCCCGATGGAGGTGGTGGCCGTCGGTCGCCCGCCCGCCGCCGGGGACCCGACGCCGGCCGCCCTCGACCCGCCCGCCGCCGTCGACCCGACGCCGGCCGCCCTCGACCCAGCCGCCGCCGTCGACCCAGCCGCCGCCGTCGACCCGTCCACCGCCGGCGGCCCGGGCGAGGCCGTCGGACCGACCGCGGACCCCTCGACCCCGCCGCCCGCCGAGACCTCCGAACCCGCTGGGTCGACGCCCGCGCCGAGCACCGAATCAGCCCCGCCGCCCGCGGTGCCGACCCCGCCGCCGCCGGATCCGACGACCTCGGCGGAACCGGCGTCGGAGTCGCCCCCGTCCGACGGATCCACCCCGACCAGCGCACCCGAGCAGTCGGCGCCCAGCCCGCCGGCCACCTCGTCGGAACCCGAGCAGTCGGAATCGGAACCGGCCGGCCAGGGACCGATCGGCGCGGACGAACCGGCGGACTCGACCGATACGTCCGGGGACGAAAACGCGGACGGCGCGACGTCCGCGGTGGCGACGGACGGCTCGGCGGACGGCGGGTAGGAGTGTGCGCGGCCGCCCCGATTGCGTCGGCCGATCCGTCCCTCCCGCTCACCTAGGATGAGAGCGGGAGCTGCCGGGAACTCTCGGCTGACCCGCAGCACTTCGTCGGCGGGAGGTCGCAGGATGTCGGTCACGCAGCAGCCGTTGTCGCGCGAAATGGACGGGGCTCCCGTCATCGCGATGGAGGACAAGTTCGCCACCCTGGGACTCACCTACGACGACATCCTGCTGTTGCCGGACGCCTCGGACCTGGTGCCCAGTGAGGCGGACACCAGCACCTGGCTGTCCCGCAACATCCGGCTGCGGGTGCCGTTGGTGTCCAGTGCGATGGACACCGTCACCGAGGCGCGGATGGCCATCTCGATGGCCCGTGAGGGCGGGCTGGGCGTGCTGCACCGGAACCTGTCGATCGAGGACCAGGCGTCGCAGGCGGAGATCGTCAAGAGGTCCGAGGCGGGCATGGTCACCGACCCGGTCACCTGTCGGCCGGACGCCACGCTGACCGAGGCTGACGCGCTGTGCGGGAAGTTCCGCATCTCCGGGGTCCCGGTCACCGACGTCGATGGGCACCTGCTCGGCATCATTACCAACCGGGACATGCGGTTCGAGGTCGACAAGTCCCGGCCGGTCCGCGAGGTCATGACCAAGATGCCGCTGGTCACCGCGCCGGTCGGGGTGAGCGCGTCGGCCGCGCTCGGCCTGCTGCGCAAACACAAGATCGAGAAGTTGCCGCTGGTCGACGCCGACGGCAGGCTGCGCGGGCTGATCACCGTCAAGGACTTCGTCAAGACCGAGCAGTACCCCCAGGCGACCAAGGACGCCGACGGCCGGCTGCTGTGCGGGGCCGCCGTGGGTGTCGGCGAGGAGTCGTACAAACGGGCGATGGCGCTGGCCGACGCCGGTGTGGACGTGATCATGGTGGATACCGCGCACGGGCATTCCCGCCGGGTGGTGGAGATGGTGGCGCGGCTACGGCACGACATCGGCAGCCGGGTCGACATCGTCGGCGGCAACATCGCCACCAGGGCCGGAGCGCAGGCGCTGGTCGACGCAGGCGCGGACGCGGTGAAGGTGGGCGTCGGACCCGGCTCGATCTGCACCACCCGGGTGGTCACCGGGATCGGCGTGCCGCAGGTGACGGCGATCTGGGAGGCGGCCAAGGCCTGCCGGCCGGCCGGCATCCCGGTGATCGGCGACGGCGGCCTGCAGCAGTCCGGTGACATCGCCAAGGCCATCGCGGTCGGCGCGGACACGGTCATGCTCGGCTCGCTCCTGGCCGGGGTGGCCGAGTCGCCCGGCGAGCTGATCTTCGTCGGCGGCAA
>JBIOVW010000262.1:0-2691 GCA_044867945.1 Nakamurella sp.
CAGCCGTACTCGACCGACGCCGGGGTGGCCGCCCTGTCCGGGGATCGGGTCGAGGTTCGGCAGCAGATCAGCTACGTCCCGGTCGCAGCGGCTGGGGCACGGGAGGCGTCCGAGGAGGACCCGATGCCAGAGCAGCAGACGCCGGCCACGGAGACAACCACCGCGTCAACCGAAGCCGACGGCCCGACCGGCCAGGCCGCTGAGGCCGCGGCTGCCACCACCCAAGCTTCGACCGCCCCGGCTGCGGTCGAGACCGCGACGGCGACCCCGCCGCCCGCGGCCCCCACCACCAGTGAGGTGACAAGCATGACCGAGAGCACTGGTGCGGGTGGGCCCGCACCGCACAGCTCCTCCCCCAGGCAGGTCCTCGAGGCCCGCATGCAGGAGCAGTCCAACCAGATCGCGCAGCTGATCGCCCGGGAACGCGCCCGCGACATCATCGAGGAGGAGCTCGCCGAGGCGTGGGTCGCCGACTCCACCCGCGCACGGCTTCGCGCCGGACTCATCGGCAACCTTCCCCTCACGGAGAGCCGCGAGCTGGACGAGGCCGCCCTGCGCACCAGGTGCGTCGAAGCCCGCGACCGGGCCGAGCTCGAGGCGGCCGAAACGCTGAACGCCGCCGGCGTGGGCACTCCCCGCGGACTCGGCGCCCTCACCGGCCAGTCCGGAGCAGCTGGGGCCGTCGAGAAGCACGCCGAGGTGATGAAGGAAGCCCTGGCCGCCGCGTTCGGCCTGTCCGAGTCCGCCGCCGACATCGCAGTGAAGGGACGCTGACCATGGCGAAGAACCGAGTCTACGAAGACGGCAAGCAGTTCACCCTGCCCGTCATCGCCGGCACCGTCTCCGGCTCCCCGGTCATCGTCGGGATGATCCCCGGCGTCGCGCTCACCTCGCGGGACGCCAACGGCAACGCCACCGTGCAGACCGACGGGGTGTTCAACGTGTCGGTCACCGGCGCCATCGCCAGCGTCGGCCTGCCCGTGTACATCACGAGCGCCACCGGCGCTCTCGTCGTCGCACCCGGCGTCGGCATCCAGTTGTTCGGTCACGCCCTGGCCACGAAGGGCGCCGGCGCGGGCATCGTCGCTGTCCGCATCGCCCAGTTCGCCGTCGCGTCCGACGCGCCCGCCTGATCCCGAGGAGATCACACCATCATGAGCGAGTTCCTGGACCTCCTCGAGACCGTCAGGGCCGAGGACGCATCCATCCACCGCCTGTTCGGCGACGCCGGCCGCGGCATCCGCTCCATGCGGGCCGACGACCCCCGCTACCAGCGGGCCCTGTCCGAGGCGACCATCCTGGTCGCATCGGTCGCGGAAGGCCGGGTCCCGATGTACCGGTTGCAGGAGGCGATGTCCACGTCGGACTTCCCGCTGCTGTTCGGTGACGTCCTGGACCGGTCGATGCTCGGCTCGTACAGGGAGTGGCCCACCGTGTGGGCGCAGGTCGCCCGCCGCGGCTTGGTGCGGGACTTCCGGACCGTGCGGAAGTTCACCACAGACGGCGCTGAGGGAGTCCTGTCGCAGGTCGACCAGGGTGGGGAGTACCCCGAGGCGGCCCTGTCCGAGGCGAAGTACGACTACGCGGTGAAGAAGTACGGCCGCAGGGTCCCATTCCTGTGGGAGACGTTCGTCAACGACGACCTCGACGCGCTCAGGGACACCCCCCAGCGGCTGGCCAAGGCGGCCCGCATGAGCGAGGAGCGGTTCGCGACCGAGCTGTACGCCGACTCGACCGGCCCCGACGCTACGTTCTTCAACGCCGGCACCTACGGCAACAGGCTCACCGGCGCCGGGTCCACCCTGACCGTGGCCGGGTTGCAGGCCGCATTCGCCGCCCTGTGGGCGCAGAAGGACACCGACGGGAACCCGATCTTCGCCGGCCAGGTGCGGCTCGTGGTGCCGCCAGCGTTATCGGTGACCGCGCAGAACATCCTGAACGCGACCGAGATCCGGGTCGCCACCGGTGGTGGCGCTTCGTCGGATCAGATCACCGCCCGCAACTGGATGTCTGGGCAGGTCGCGGAGCTGGTGGTCAACCCCTGGTTGCCGATCGTGGACACGTCGGCGAACAAGGACAAGTCGTGGTACCTGTTCGCGGAGCCGGGTGTGGGGCGGCCGGCGCTGGAGATGGGGTTCCTCCGCGGCCACGAGTCGCCGGAGCTGTTCATGAAGTCGCCGAACGCGGTACGCGTGGGCGGCGGACAGGTGGGTGCCGAGGAGGGGTCGTTCGAGACGGACGGCATCGACTACAAGGTGCGTCACGTGTTCGGCGGGTCCCTGCTGGAGCCGAAGGCCGCGGTCGCGTCCGTCGGCGCCTGACCCTCAGAGGAAGGAGTGAGACATGGCACGCGTGTACGTCCAGTCGAACGACCCGGAGGAGAACGCCAAGTCGCTGAAGGCGGAAGAGGAGTACCTCGACCCGTCGTTGGTGAGGCAGGCGTCGCCGGAGTACCACCAGGCGAAGCCCGCTCCTGACGACGAGGACTCGGATGTCGAGCCGCCGGCGAACGTCGTCGAGGTGAAGGAGCCGGCGAAGAAGCCGGTCACCGCCAAGGAGCCGGCGAAGAGGGCGGCCAGCCCGGCCGCGGCTTCCCCGTCGAGCTCGGCGTCGAGCAAGACCACCAAGTAGCACGCGCGAGGGGAGGCCTGGATCATGCCCACGTACGACCCCACGACCGACCTGGGCATG
>JBIOVW010000263.1:0-3501 GCA_044867945.1 Nakamurella sp.
TTTGCGCTGGTCAGGGCGACCGCTGGTCATCGCAGATACCTCGTCTCGATCGATGGAGACAATAGGGCGGGCCAGCCGAGGACGATGTCGGCTCGGGTGACCGACCGGTTCGTGTGGATGGCGAACCGGTTGGAAGTGCTGCCCCGAAGGGGCCACCGCTGCCGGGCGAAGTCCCGGCTGCGGCGTAGCTTCTTCGCCCTGAAAAAGTAGCAGCGCGCCGCTCCCATCATTGGCACCCTTGACCTGCGAGAATGATCCTAAGTCCTTGAGGTGGAAGGGATTTGGGTTTCATGTTCCGTACCGTGGCTGATCAGGTGTCGTTGTGGGAGGCGGTCCTACCCGCGGAGCTGCTCCGGCTGCCGGACGAACTGGCCCGCGTGGATGCCCTGCTTGACGACGAGGTCTTCTTCGGCCCGTTCGAGCCGTTCTTCGATCCGCGGATCGGTCGGCCCTCCACGCCGATGGAGGTCTACCTGCGGTTGATGTTCCTGAAGTTCCGGTACCGGCTCGGCTACGAGACGTTGTGCCGCGAGGTGGCCGATTCGTTCACCTGGCGACGGTTCTGCCGGATCCCGTTCGACGGGGCGGTGCCGCACCCGACCACGTTGATGAAGCTGACCACCAGATGCGGGTCCACCGCGGTGGACGGGCTGAACCGGGCCCTTTTGGCCAAGGCGGTCGAGGCGAAGGTGGTCCGCATCAACCGGGTGCGGGCGGACACCACGGTGGTGCCGGCGAACGTGGCCTACCCGACCGACTCCGGGTTGTTGGCCAAGGCGGTGCGCCGGATCGGTTCGAACGTCAAACGGATCCAGGCGGCCGGCGGCGCGGTCCGCACCAGGGTGCGGGACCGGTCCCGGTCGGCCGGCAGCAAGGCGCACGGCATCGCGGCGAGGCTGCGGTCCCGCGCCCAGTTGGGTCGGGACGAGGCCAAGGCCGGGGTGCAGAGGATCACCGGGGAGCTGGCCGGTCTGGCCCAGGCTGCGGTCACCGACGCGCGGAAGCTGCTGGTCAACGCACGGCGGGCGGCGAGCCGTGCCCGGGTCAAGGCCGCCGACCTGGCTGCGGCGGGGGTGCCCGACCCGGCGGCCGGGCGGCGTCGGGGCCGGCTGGTCCGGGCGATCAACGACCTGAAGCGGCTGGTCGAGGCCACCGAGAAGATCATCGAGCAGGCCCGGCTGCGGATCAAGGGGATCATGCCGGACGGCGCGAGCAGGGTCGTCAGCCTGCACGACACCCAGGCCCGGCCGATCGCCAAGGGCCGGCTGGGCAAACCCGTGGAGTTCGGTTTCAAGGGCCAGTTCGTGGACAACGAGGACGGCCTGGTGCTCGACCACAACATCGAGCTGGGCAACCCGCCGGACGCGCCGCAGCTCGCGCCGGCCATCGATCGGGTCACCGAGCGGACCGGCCGGGCGCCGCGGGTGGTGACCGCGGACCGCGGGTACGGCGAGGCCGGGATCGATGAACAGATCCTGGACCTCGGGGTTCGCACGGTCGTGATTCCCCGAAAGGGCAAGCCGGGCAAGGCCCGGCAGGCAGTCGAGCACAGTCGAGCGTTCCGGCGTCACGTGAAGTGGCGGACCGGTTGCGAGGGTCGGGTCAGCAGTCTCAAGCACCAGTACGGCTGGGACCGCACCCGGATCGACTCGCTGGAAGGTGCCCGGACCTGGACCGGGCAGGGCGTGTTCACCAACAACCTGATCCGGATCGCCAAGCTGACCCGTCCTGCGCCGACCAGCAGCAACGCCCGATCCGGTCGCGGACCGGTCGCCGGTAGTGCGACGCCGCGGCCGCGGCCCGGGCCACGCAGCAGCAGCCGAGGCACCGGGGGTCGGCCGGGGACCCCCTCGGGCCGCACATGACCACCACCGGTTCGGCCGGCACGCCCGCGGGATCCGTCGGCGCTGGCCGATGATCACGCGATGGCTGTGGCTGCTGTTCGCGCTGTCGCACCTGTGGGATCCAGAGGTCGGCGCGGTCAGGCCGATCATGGTGGCCGGGCAGCAGATCCGGACCGGGGCTGTCCTGCCCTGGACGCTGCGGACCGCCGTGATACCAGTCGTTCTCGTTACCACCGCTACGAACGGGCTGCTCGTCAGTGCCCGGTGGGTGGCACATTCCGCCATCGAGGGCGTGACCCGGAGGCTGTTTGCCGGGGTCACCGCGGCATTCCCCGGCACCATCACGACCAGGCCGGTGCCGCAGCCAGGACCGGACGGACCGCGTCACCAAACCCCGAACCTGGCCCCGGGCACCGGTTCCGGGCCCACGACCAGCTCAAACGACCGCCCTGGCGGAGAAACCGTGAACCCAAGATCAACAAGACCGCCAAACCGCGAAGATCATCTTCGCCGAAACCTCAGCACACACGATCAGCTACTTTTTCAGGGCGAAGTAGTTAGGCGCGAAGCCAATTCAGCCGAGCCGGGTGGATGCGTATACGCCCATCCCGTCGCACAGGTAGCTGACCAGCGCGGGGTTGTCGCCGCCGATGTTCCGTGCGAAACGTTCGTCGGCCTGATAGGTCTGGGCCAGACCGAGGTAGGACTGCCGGGTGGGTGTCCAGAACAGACACGTCACCTGGTAGTGGTCCTCGATGAGCTGTTGCACCCGGTCGTCGTCGGCGGCGACGCCGGCGGCGAGCAGTTCGGCCAAGCCTTGATGCACCGCCTGGTAGCCGGTGCGGGCCCGTTCCGCGTCCTGCGGTGACCAGCTGCTCATGCGGGCAATCGAACCGTCCACGGCCTCGTCGCCCCAGCGTTGCCGGGCCTCGCTCTCGTACGGATTGTGCTGGAAGCCGGCGAAGGCCTGCTCCGTGCTCATGGTTCCCCCCCAAGGATCTCGACCGCCATGTTCACCGGTGTGGTGGGCGACAAATACGACGGTAAGATCTCCCGTTGGTGGAGATGCAAGAGGAAAACCAAGATTGGTCCATCGGTCAACTCGCCCGCCGCGGTGGAGTTTCGGTGAAGACCATCCGGTTCTATTCCGACGCGGGGTTGCTCCCCCCGCGACGATCCTGGGCCGGGCACCGCCGTTACGACGCGACCGACCTGGCCCGGCTCACGTTGATCCGCAGCCTGCGGTCCCTGGACGTGGGGTTGGACACCATCGGTGAACTCCTGGCCGGCGTCACCGACCTTCAGGAGTGTCTACGCGCCCAGGAACGGGTGCTGCAGCTGCGGTTGTTGACCGTTCGCCGCCAACTTGCGGTATGCCGTGCCTCGGCCCAGGACGACGCCGAGCACCACGCCGACCGGTTACAGGCGCTCACCCGGATCGAGGCGGCGGAACGGGACCGGTTGATGGAACAGTTCTGGGACACCGTTCTGCCCGAGCGGCGCGACGGAACGGACCAGATGCGTCGGGCCGGTACCCCCGAACTGCCACCCGAACCGACCGCAGCCCAGGTCGACGCCTGGCTGGAACTGACCGAACTGGCCGCTGACCCCGACTTCCGCGACACCGTGCGCCGCAACACGGACTGGTTCTCCCAGC
>JBIOVW010000264.1:0-2669 GCA_044867945.1 Nakamurella sp.
GGATGGCCAGCTCGTTCTTCTTCCACCCGTCCGGCGAGCGCGGGCCGTCTCGGGTTGAACGGGTCCGTCGGGCCAAGGAGGTGTGCGGGGAATGCCCGGTGATCGATGCCTGTCGCCGGCACGCCCTCCAGGTCCAGGAACAATACGGGGTCTGGGGTGGGCTCTCCGAGGAGGAACGGCTGGTGCTGCTCGACCGGGGGCCGCGCAGCCGGCGGCGCAAGGTGCTCTCCCAGCAAAGCGAGTTGTCCAGCGCGATCGGTCCCGGCGGCATGCCATGCTGACTGGAGGTGGATCGCTGGCCCCGAGACGCCGACACCAACCGCGCACGTCGCCACGGCAGCCTCTCGGGGTGGACATCACCGCGTGCCAAACCCTATCTTGGTGACCCGAACAGCCTGGATCTGTCACACGGGGTGTGACGGTCTCTGCCCGCCTCCCGGGCGTGGCAGGGTTCCGCGCCCGGGAGGAAACACCGGACATACCACCGCCCGGGAAGTCAGCCACGTGACCTTACTGTCCAAGCCGGACGAGGTCGAGGACACGGCCACAGCCCTTCGCCGCTGGTCCGGGTGAACGGTGGCTGGTGTGCTGGACGGGGCCGTTGGGGCAGCACCGGGCTCCGGCGCTGGGGCTGCGCGGCCCCAGGACACCGCCGACGTGCACGGCGGTTACTGCACGTCGCACCGAACTCTGGCTCGATTCACGCGCCGCGGATGACAGCGACCGAACCCGAGCGTCGGAGAAACTCCCCAGCTCGGCCCCAGATCAACACCCGTCCCGGGGGAGGCGTTCGCAATGTGACGGTCCACTGCCGCAGCCGAGACGCCGCGACGACCACGCCCGCAAGACCTGACCCGGTGCAGTCGGGCCGCCGCACCCAACGGCACCGTGGTGGTGATCGAGCCGGTGCGGGACAGGGGGCCGACACCGCGATCGACCTGTTCATGCTGATGTGCTTCGGCGGTGGAGAACGGACGGTCGACGAGCTGACCAGGCTGGCCGCCGACTGCGGACTCACGCTCCACCGCTCACGTCCAGCGGCTGAAGGGCGGACCGTACTGGAGTTCACACTCGCGCCCCGCTGGTGGACGAACCCGGCTGACACGGTGTGCCAGGTCCGATTCAGCCGCCCCGGCGGCTGCGGCCGAGTTCTCCCCGGCGGTGACCGCCCTACCGTCGCCGGCCGGCCTTCTTGATGCGGCGCCGGTCTTGTCGCACCCGTGGACTCGCTGATCCCCCCGGCTGCCGTCGCGCAGCAAGCGCCGGGTCGAAGGACCGATTGTTGAGCGGTCGTTCGTGGCGGACTGGTGCCCCGGCAGGTTCACCGGGCCGGATGTCCGGTGCAACGAGGGGTCAGTCGAGGCGGTGGGCGCCGTCGGTGTCCGCGCCCCACTGGTTGACCACCGCGGTGGTCTGCGCCAGGGCGGTGCCGTCCCCGGTGCCGCAGGTGTTCGTCGAGGTCAGCGCGCACCACCGGTACGGGGCGCCGACGTCCTGGTAGGACGCCACCCAGGCGACGTCGCTGGTGGTCCACTGCCCGGCCGGGTCCTGACTGAACTGGACCCGCACCAGCAGTCCCTGCTGCACGCCGGGCGCGCTGCCCAACTGCGCGGCGACGTTGTTCCCCAACCCGTAGATCGCCCACTTGCCGTTGATCGTCTCCATCGGCTGCACGACATGCGCATGGTGCCCGTACACCAGGTCGATGTCCGGGTCGGCCAGCAACGCCTTGGCGGTGTTCTTCTGCTCCAGGCTCGGCGTCGACTCGTACTCCTGTCCGGCGTGCACGGCCACCACGACCAGGTCGGCCCCGGCCCGCCGCGCCGACCGGGCCCTGGCGGTGATCGCCTCGATGTCGATGGTGTTCACCTGCCAGGGCTGGTCGGGTTCGTTGCCGTTGAATCCGTACGCCACCGAGATCAAACCGACCCGCCCGGTCGGGGTGTTGATCACCACCGGAACCCGCGCATCCGCCCGTGTGCGGTATGAGCCGTCGTGGACCAGGCCGGCCGTGTCCAGCTCGTCCAGGGTCCGGTTCACCCCGTCGGTGCCCTGATCGATCGTGTGGTTGCTGGCCGTTGAACACCCGTCGTACCCGGTCCTGGTCAGGGCGGGCAGCACCTGCGGCGGCACGGAGAACGCCGGGTAGTTCTCGAACGGCCCGGCCGGGGCGGCCAGCGGTGTCTCCAGGTGACAGATGCCGATGTCCGCGCTCTGCACGTAGGTCTGCTGGGCGGCCAGCATCGGGAAGAAGTCCATCCCGCCGACCGTGGTGGTCGAGTCGTCCCCGGCGTCCCGCCGGGCCTGCTCGATCAGCTGCGGGTGCAGCAACAAGTCACCGGACACCGCGATCGTCACGCACCGCACCCCCGGGCACGGCGCGTTTTCCACCGGCCCGGCGACCGGGGCGGCGACCAGCCGATCGGCCGCCGGGGTCGCGGCCACCACACTCGACGCCGTGATCGACGCAGAGCCGGCCGACGGAATCGCGATGTCGGACAGGGTTCCGCAGATCCCACCCGCGGCGTCGTCGGCACGGAGGAGGAAGCCGGGGTCACCTTCTCCAGCGGCGAACCCGCCGACGAGGACGACGACGCCTCCGGGGCCGAAGGACTCAAGGTGACTGCCGTGCAGGGACGCGCACAGCACCAGCACAGCTATTCAACCCG
>JBIOVW010000265.1:0-11035 GCA_044867945.1 Nakamurella sp.
GTCATCAACAGCACGGACGGCGCGCACGACCACCCAGGAGTACCGCCCTGGGCACCGCGATACTCCCGCTGACGAGGTTGTCAATCCGGCGATTTCCGCCCGGGATCAGAGCTGCTTGACGAGTTCCCGCTTGAGGATCTTGCCGCTCGGACCCAACGGCAGCGTCTCGACGAACTCGACCCGCCTGGGCACCTTGTGCTTGCCCAGCCGCTCGCGTGACCAGGCCAGCAGGGTGTCCGCGTCCAGGTCCTGACCCTGCGGGGAGCGCACCACGACGGCACAGATCTCCTCGCCGTGTTCGGCGTCCGCCACCCCGACCACGGCCACCTGGGCGACAGCCGGGTGGCCGGCCAGCACCTCCTCGACCTCCCGCGGGTACACGTTGTACCCACCGCGGATGATCAGGTCCTTCTTCCGGTCGACGATCGACAGGAAGCCGTCGGCGTCCTTGGTGCCCAGGTCGCCGGTGCGGAACCAGCCGTCCACCAATACCGATCTGGTCGCCTCCGGATTGTTCAGGTACCCGGCGAAGATGTTGTGCCCGCGCAGCACCACCTCGCCGACCTGACCCTGCGGGAGCAACTCGATGTGGTCGTCGACGGCCGGGTCGGCGATCTCCGCGTCCGTGCCCCAGATGGGCCGGCCGACAGTCCCGGGCTTGCGCCCGAACACCGCCTGGTTGAAGGTCGCGACCGGGGACGTCTCGGACAGGCCGTAGCCCTCGTAGATGTCGGCCCCGAGCACCCGCTTGAAGGCGTCGATGACGGCGACCGGCAGGCTCGCCCCGCCGGACACCGCGATCCGCAGCACCGGGCGCCGTTCGTCGTCACGGGCCGCGGCCAGCAGCCCGATGTACATGGTCGGAACGCCCATGAACACGTTCACGCCCTCGGCGACGATCAGGTCAAGGGCCGCCCCGCCGTCGAACCGGGGCAGCAGGACCAGGGTGCTGCCGGCGAAGAACCCGGCGTTCATCGCGCAGGTCTGACCGAAGGAGTGGAACAGCGGAAGGCAGCCCAGGATCACGTCGTCGGGCGTCAGGAGCAGGATCGAAGTGGCGCTGATCATCGCGTTCATCGTCATGTTCAACTGGGTGAGCACCGCCCCCTTGGGGGCGCCGGTGGTGCCCGAGGTGTAGAGGATGACCGCCTCGTCCTGCGGCTCCCGCTCGACGTAGGTGCGGATCGGCTCGGCCTGCTCGGCCAGGGTGTCCAGCCGCTCCACCCCGTCGGGTGCACCGAGGACCGCCAGCAACGGCACCCCTGCCTGCTGGGCGCCGGGCGCACCCTGCTCGAGCAGCGGACCGGCCGCGATCAGCAGTTTGGCCTGCGAGTCGGTCAGCACGAAGCCGATCTCCCGCGCCACCAGAAGTGCGTGCACTGGGACCACGACCGCCCCCAACGACAGGACCGCGTAGTAGACCCGGGGAAAGTCCGGCACGTTCGGCAGCAGCAGGGCCACCCGGTCGCCCGGCCCGATGCCCCGGTCGCGCAGCACCGCGGCATATCGACGAGACTCCTGCCACAGTCCCGAATAGGTGATCCGCTGCGGTCCGATGACCACCGCGTCCCGCTCGGGATATCGCTGCGCGGATTCGGACAGGATCGCCGCCAGGCTAAGGCTCATGCTCGTCTCGGACCTTTCGTGAGCAGGTGCGACGGGCACCGTTGCCCGCCGGAACAGCGTCCGCCGGCCCGGCGCCGGCCCCCCGCCCGCCCGCTTCGCGACCGCTGTGTCTCGCCAAGGTTACTGGCCGGTAAACCATCCGCGCGTCCCCCGAATCGGGCACGTGCCTGCCCGCCCATGGACAGGACCCTTCCCTCCGACCAGTAATCTCGTCACCAACGAGCGCCACCTCGACGCGCCCGGCAGCGTGCCCGATCGGCCCTGCCCGGCCGATTGCCACCAGAGACGAACGAGAGGCGAATGACCGCGATGACCAACGCCACCGACGCCGCTACGACCCCGGTGAACCCGCCCGGATCCGCCGAGGCGACCGGCACCATCCAGTTCATGCCGCCGACCGAGGCCACCCTCGAGGCGCCGGCCACGGGTTCGTTGGAGTACGACGGGCAGGCGCTGGAGCTCAAGGTGATCCCGGCCACCGACGGCGCCTCGGGCATGGAGATCTCCAAGCTGCTGACCACTCTCGGCGTGATCACGCTCGATCCGGGGTTCACCAACACCGGATCAACCACGTCCAAGATCACCTACATCGACGGTGACGCCGGCATCCTGCGGTACCGCGGCTACCCGATCGAGCAGCTGGCCGAGCACTCGAGCTTCCTGGAGACCAGCTACCTGCTGATCCACGGCGAGCTGCCCACCTCGACCGAGCTGGACGCGTTCACCAGGCGGCTGAGCCGGCACACCATGCTGCACGAGGACCTCAAGCGGTTCTTCGACGGCTTCCCACGCGACGCGCACCCGATGCCGGTGCTGTCGAGCGCGGTCAGCGCGTTGTCGACCTTCTACCAGGACTCGCTCGACCCGTTCAATCCCGAGCAGGTGGAGCTGTCCACCGTTCGGTTGCTGGCCAAGCTGCCGACGATCGCCGCCTACGCGTACCGCAAGTCCGTGGGCCATCCGTTCCTGTACCCGGACAATTCGCTGAGCCTGGTGGAGAACTTCCTGCGGATGTCGTTCGGCTTCCCGGCCGAGCCGTACGAGGTGAATCCGAAGCTGGTGAAGGCCCTTGACCAGCTGTTGATCCTGCATGCCGACCACGAACAGAACTGCTCGACATCCACGGTCCGGCTCGTCGGCTCGTCCAACGCGAACATGTTCGCGTCCGTTTCCGCCGGCATCAACGCGCTGTTCGGACCGCTGCACGGCGGCGCCAACCAGGCGGTCCTGGAGATGCTGGAGGGGATCAGGCGCGACGGCGGCGACGTCGCCAACTTCGTCAAGCGGGTCAAGGAGCGCGAACCAGGCGTCAAGCTGATGGGCTTCGGCCACCGCGTCTACAAGAACTACGATCCGCGCGCGGCGCTGGTGAAGGCCACCGCGGACGAGGTGCTGGCCGACCTGGGCGCCCAGGACCAACTGCTGGATCTGGCCAAGCAGCTGGAAGAGGTGGCGCTGTCGGACGACTACTTCATCTCCCGCAAGCTCTACCCGAACGTCGACTTCTACACGGGCCTGATCTACAAGGCGATGGGCTTCCCGACCCGGATGTTCACCGTCCTGTTCGCGCTCGGCCGGCTGCCCGGCTGGATCGCGCAGTGGCGCGAGATGATCAACGACCCGGCCACCAAGATCGGCCGCCCGCGCCAGGTCTACACCGGCTACACCGAGCGGGAGTACGTGCCGGCCGCCCAGCGCTGAACCCGGAACCCGCCTGACGGGCGTGGCTCAGTTGCGGGCCTGGCTCAGTAGCTGGTCGACCGGGGCGTAGTCGTCGGTCAACGGGGTCGCGTCGCCGATGAAGGCGGCAGCCGCCGCCCCGGTCAGCAGGTCGTGGCCGCCTTCGGTCGGCGCGAGGTTCGGCAGGATCGCCGCGGGGTCGATCGGCGCGTGCGACCCGATCAGCACGACGTTGCCGGGGACGGAGCCGTTCAACCTCCCCGCCGGGGCATAGACCGCGACGTCGCCGAACACGCGGGCGATCGAAGCCCCGTGGCTGCGGGCGAACGCCAGCAGCGGCCGGTCGATCACGTTCACGGCGTAGATTCCGTCCGGCCGCAGCACCCGGTCGACCTCGGCCAGCCACTGCGTCGTCGTCAGGTGCCAGGGCACGGCGAGCCCGCCGAAGGCATCACCCAGCACGACGTCGACCGAGTCGTCCGGCAGGGTCCGGATCCCGGTGCGGGCGTCGCCGACCAGGACCCGAGTGTCCGCGGATTCCTGGAAACCCAGGTCCTCCCGGGCGATGTCGAGGAGCACCTGGTCCAGTTCGAGGACGACGTTGGTCGAGCCGGGGTGGGTTGCGGACACGTACCGCGGCATGGTGAACCCGCCGCCACCCACGTGCAGCACATCCAGCGGCTGCCGGGCGGGTCCCGCGGCCGCTCGCAGCACGTCGGCGAACTGCCGGGTGTACGTGTAGGCCAGGCGGGTCGGGTCGTCCGGGTAGACGCAGCTGTGCCGAAGCGTGTCGAGGTAGAGCGTCAGGCCGTCAGGGCAGTTCAGGCCCTGCGCGCCGACCCTGGCGCAGTAGTAGGCCGACTCCCGGTCACAGGGATCGAGTGCCGCGTTCACCCCGTACGCGGTGCCCGCGCCGACGACGGCCACCACGACCGCGACGGCGACGATCCGGGTCCGGCGGCGACCACGGTGCCAGGACAACTGCATCACGACCCCCACGGCGATCACCAGGATGGCGACCCCGACCAGGATCGGCGTGGTGGGCCACGCCGCGACCAGCACGAACCCGGTGACGAAGGTGCCGACGATCGCGCCGGCCGTGCCCAGGGCGGACAGCCGACCGACCGTGCTCCCGGTCTCGTCCAGGCTGGCCAGCTGTAGCTTGACCACCGTGGGCGACACCGCGGACAGCACCGCGGCCGGCGCGAAGAAGCCGACAGCCACCAGGACGAGCACCGCCGGGACCCCGGTCCCGAGCGGAAGCGCGCCGACGACCCGCACGATCGGCACGATCAGCAGTGCCAGCCCGCCCCCGATCATCAGGATCGGGCCCAGCAGCGCGCGCGGGTCCCGCCGGTCGGCCAGTCGCCCGCCCAGCCAGGTGCCGACCGCGATCGCCGCCAGGATGGTGCCGATGATTCCGGTGTAGGTGGCCAGCGTGACGCCGACGTAGGGCGCCAGCAACCTGGCCGCCAGGATCTCCATGACCAGCACCGACGCCGAACTGCCGAACACGAGGGCGCCGGCGGCGAGGGGACGCATGGTCGTCAGTATCGCCCCGGTCAGCCGCCGGACCCGACGGCCCGCGACAGGGTCCGGCCGAACTGCAGCAGCCGCTCCATCTGGGCCAGCCCACCGTCGGTCACCGACTTGGAGAACCGGTAGGTCTCCACGAACTGCACGGTGCGCGTCTGATTCGCCTCCGCCAGTTCGGTGACGGACTTCTCCGGGGTCTGGGTGGACAGGTACAGCAACACGGCGTACATGGTCCGGGACCCGTCGGGTTCGGTGCGGAACCGTTGTCGCAGCCCCATGTCGACGATGGCCGACAGCGGGATGGTGCGCAGCGACGACGAGAACATCAGGGCGTCCGGGCGATCGTCGTCCACCTCGTCGTCGCCGTGCCACAGGATCAGCCGGTGGCCGTCGGTGACCGCCACCTCCTGCCACAGCGCCTCACCCCACAGCTGCGCGGACGGGACCAGCTCGCAGGTGAAGGACCGCACATCCGCCGGGTCGACGACGCCGGCCAGTTCGTCGAGGGCGACGTCGGGATCGCGGATGTAGGCCCGGACCGCGTCCTGCAGTTGCAGGTAGGGGGCCCAGTCCTCGGGGGCGTGCGGGCGGGGAGCGATCATGGGGTCGGACCTCCTGGACGCCGATTCTGCCCGAGGCCGGTCAGGGGCCGGTGGCCCGGTCAACCACGGGCGGGTCGTCCTCGCGGTTCCGGGTGTCGTAATTCAACAGCGATCGCCCGAGGGCGGCGGCCAGCAGGGTGAGCACGATGGTCGCGATGCCGCCCGCGGTGACCGCGAATGCCGTCGACATCGCGGCGGCGACCAGGCCGTGCACCAGATCGGCCACCCGCGGCCCGCCGGCCACCACGACGGTGAACACCCCCTGCATCCGGCCGCGCATCTCGTCGGTGGCGTTGACCTGCAGAATCGTCGACCGGTACACCGCGCTGACCAGGTCCGCCCACCCGCCGAGGGCCAGGTAGATGACGGCCAGCCAGAGCACGGAGGTCAGGCCGTAGAGGGTCATGGCGGCGCCCCACACCACGATCGCCAGCACGATGGCGATCCCCTGCCGGTGCACCCGATGGATCCACCCGCCGGTCAGGCCGCCGAGCAGCGAGCCGATGGCCAGCGCGGCGTTGAGCACCCCGAGTGCCGTCCCCCCACCCGGCGGCCCGCCGAACGTCTCCTCGGCCATCTGCGGGAACAGCGCCCGTGGCATGCCGCAGACCATCGCGATGATGTCGACGACGAAGGTCATCAGCAGCAGCGGCCGCAGGCGCAGGTACGCCAGTCCGTCGAGCACCTTCGCCCGGCCGCGGTGCTCGCCGAGCGGCGGGATCGGCGGCAGCCGGATGACCGCGTACAGGATGGCGACCAGCGTGCACGCGTCGACGAAATACAGCCACGGGATGCCCACTATCGGGATCAGCACGCCGACCAGCAGTGGGCCGACGATGACCCCGAGGCTGAACACGGTCATGCCCAGCGCGTTGGCCGACGGCACCATCTCCAGCGGCACGATCCGCGGGATGATCGCGCTGCGGGTCGGCTGGTTGACCGCGAAGAACGCCTGCTGCAGCGCCAGCAGGGCGAACACCGTCCACACCGATTCGGCAGTGGTCAGCGCGGCCAGCCACAGTCCGATGCTGGTCGCCGCGATGCCGACCGACGTGACGATGAGCAGCTTGCGCCGGTCGTAGGTGTCCGCGATGGCCCCGCCCAGCAGGCCGAACACGACCAGCGGGACCAGGGCGACCAGCGACGCGATGCCGACCCAGGCCGAGCTGCCGGTCAGGTCGAACACCTGCTGCTGCACGGCGACGGTGGTGATCATGGCACCGACGACGGTGAAGACCTGGCCGACGAACAACCTGCGGTACGCCGGGATGGCCAGCGGACGGATGTCCGGACCGATGGCCGCCCAGCGGCGTTTGGGCCCGGCGGCGGGCTCTGCGTCGGATTCCTCGTCCGACCCGCTCACCGTGCACCAACCTCGCTCATGGAGCCAGGCGTTCGATCACCCAGCCGCCGGATTCGGTCCGGCGGTAGCGCAGCCGGTCGTGCAGCCGGGCCAGGCGGCCCTGCCAGAACTCGACCGTACCCGGGACGATCCGCCAGCCGCCCCAGAAGTCCGGCAACGGAACGGGTGTCGTCTCGTCGTCGGGTCCTCCGAACCGCTCGTTGACCTCGACCTGCAGCAACTCCAGCGCGTGGCGGTCGGGCAGCACGGCGGACTGCGGGCTGGCCCAGGCGCCCAGCCGGGAGCCCCGGGGGCGGGTCGCCCAGTACGCGCGGGCCGTCTCGTCGGCGACCCGTTCGACCCGGCCACGAACATGCACCTGCCGCTGCAACCCGACCCACGGGAAGGTGACCGCGGCCCGTGGGTTTGCCCTCAGGTCGCGACTCTTGTCCGATGCCAGGTTCGTGTAGAAGACCACTCCCGCGGCGTCGACGCCCTTGCACAGCACGGTGCGGCTGGCGACCTCGCCTGTCGGCCCGGCCGTGGCCAGCACCATGGCGTTGGGCTCGTGCAGACCGGCGGCGATCGCGTCATGCAGCCAGCGGTCGAACTGGGTCACCCAGTCGGCGGCCAGGTCGGTCTCGGTCAGGCCGGCCAACGAGTACTCCTCGCGCATCGCGGCCATCCTCGACATGCTCGTCGGGTCGCCCTGCACCATGTCCGCCCTCACTCGAATGTCGCTTCGAACTCCGGTCAGACGCTACGCCGAACGGGCCTCCCGAACCGCCGGAGCGGGACGACGAAGGTAAAGGCGTGATCAAGACCACCTTCCCGGCTCTGGTCTACCGCCCTCACCGCAGGCATTGTGGAACAACGGTGACGTCCCGTTCACCGGAGCGCTGCAACCGCGACCTGCCGCCGACGCGACCCCCCACCGGAAAGTCGCCGAGGCTGCGCACGCTTTCCAGCACGACCCATTACGGCGCACCGTCGCACCGGCGTTCACCAGTCCTCGGCGTGGAGGTACAGATGGCAACGAGCGGCTCAGGCTTCGTCCCCGGCCTCGAGGGTGTGGTCGCTTTCCACACCGCGATCGCCGAACCCGACCGGAACGGTGGATCGCTGCGGTACCGCGGCGTCGACATCGAGGACCTGGTCGGACGGGTCGGATTCGAGGACGCCTGGGCGCTGCTGGTCGACGACGAGTTCGGCGCCCGCCTGCCGGTGGACACGTCTTCGCCCGCGTTTCGGTCCGGTGACGTCCGGGTCGACGTGCAGGCCTCCCTGCCGCTGCTGGCCACCTCCCGCGGGTTCGGCCAGCTGCTCGACATCACCGATGCGGAAGCGCGAGATCACCTGGCCCAGACCACGTCTGCGGTGCTCTCCTACGCCGCGCACTCGGCCCGCGGCGAACGCCCCGCGGTGTCCACCCGCGAACTCGAGGCCTGCTCGACCGTGGTGGAACGGTTCGTCACCGCGTGGACCGGGGAGGCGAACCCCGAGCAGGTCAAGGCGATCGACGCCTACTGGGTGTCCGCCGCCGAGCACGGCATGAACGCGTCCACCTTCACCGCCCGGGTGGTCGCCTCCACCGGCGCGGACGTGCCGGCCAGCGTCACCGGCGCGATCGGCTCGATGTCCGGCCCGCTGCACGGCGGCGCGCCGGCGCGGGTGCTGCCGATGGTCAAGGAGGTCGAGGCCGGCGGCGACCCGCACGGGCTGGTCACCCGCATCCTGGACAACCACGAGCGGCTGATGGGATTCGGGCACCGGGTGTACCGGGCCGAGGATCCCCGCGCGCGGGTGCTCCGCCGCACCTGCCGGGAGCTGGGTGCGCCCAGGTTCGAGGCGGCCGCGGCGCTGGAGCAGGCGGCGCTGTCGATTCTGCGGGAGCGGCGCCCGGACCGGGCCATCGAGACCAACGTCGAGTTCTGGGCCGCGGTCATCCTCGACTTCGCCGAGGTGCCCGCGGCGATGATGCCGGCCATGTTCACCTGCGCGCGGACCGCCGGTTGGAGCGCGCACATCCTGGAGCAGAAGCGGCTCGGCCGGATCGTCCGACCGTCCGCGTTATACGAGGGCCACGGCCCGCGCGTGGTGGACGACGTCGCCGGCTCCCCCGCGCTCGCGGTCGCGGCCTGAGCGTCGCGGCCTGAGCGGTGCCGACGGGGCGCAGCTGCGGAAGATCGCCACCCGACCCGAAGTTCCGCAACCACCCAAGAACGGGCCGGGAATCCGGGTCGCCCTGCGGTGGCAAGATTGGGCCGACTCAGCATTGCCACCGCAAGGGAGACAACGCCCTCATGGCCGACAGCACCACCATCGTCCTGCCCGCCGACCTCAAGCCGTCCGACGGGCGGTTCGGCTGCGGACCGTCCAAGGTTCGGCCCGAGGCACTGGCCGCACTGGTCGAGTCCGGCGCCGCGGTGATGGGCACCTCGCACCGGCAGGCGCCCGTCAAGACGCTGGTCCGCCGGGTTCGTGAAGGCGTGTCGACCCTGTTCGGGCTGCCCGACGGCTACCAGGTCATCCTCGGCAACGGCGGCACCACCGCGTTCTGGGACGCCGCCGCCCTGGGCCTGGTCCGCACCAGGGCGCAGCACCTGACCTACGGCGAGTTCTCGAGCAAGTTCGCCACGGTCACCCGCAAGGCGCCGTTCCTGGCCGACCCGGTGGTCATCGGCGCCGATCCGGGCGATGCCCCGGCGAACGCCGCCAACCCGGACGTCGACGTCTATGCCTGGGCGCACAACGAGACCTCCACCGGCGTGGCCGTCCCGGTCACCCGTCCGGAGGGCGCCAGCGACGACCAGCTCGTGCTGATCGACGCCACCTCCGGCGCCGGGGGGCTGCCGGTGGACATCACCCAGGCCGACGTCTACTACTTCGCGCCGCAGAAGGTCTTCGCGTCCGACGGCGGCCTGTGGATCGCGATCGCCTCCCCGGCGGCCCTGGCCCGGATCGCCGAGATCGCCGCCACCGACCGGTGGATTCCCGAGTTCCTGTCCATCGCCACCGCGCTGGACAACTCGGGCAAGGACCAGACGCTCAACACTCCCGCGGTGGCCACCTTGTTCCTGCTGGCCGATCAACTCGACTGGCTGAACGGTCAGGGGGGTCTGGACTGGGCCACCAAGCGCACCCAGGACTCCTCGTCGCGGTTGTACGAGTGGGCGGAGTCGCGGGAATTCGCCACCCCGTTCGTGGCCCGGCCCGAACTGCGGTCCCAGGTGGTCGGCACCATCGACCTCGCCGACTCGGTGGACGCCGCCGCAGTGGCGAAGGCGTTGCGCGCCAACGGGATCGTGGACACCGAGCCGTATCGCAAGCTGGGCCGCAACCAGCTGCGGATCGGCATGTTCCCGGCCGTCGAGCCCGCCGACGTGTCCGCGCTGACCGCCTGCGTCGACTACGTCGTCGAGAGGTTGTAGCCCACCGACGGCGCGCCTGGACCGACCGGCCATCCCCGCGCGATAGCGTCCCCGGTGACGCTTGAAGAGTGCTGCCGGGGAGGAGAACGCCGATGCGCGCGCTGCGGGTCCTGGGGATGGCCGAGGATGGCGAGAACCTGCTGTGCGAGGACTCGGTGACGGGTGAGGTGTTCGCGCTGCGTTCCGACGAACGGCTGCGGGCGGCGGCCCGAGGTGAGCTGAAGGGATCCGGACGGCGCGTGGTGGAGACCGACCCGCAGCTGCGGCCCAGGGAGATCCAGGCCCGGATCCGCGCCGGCAAGACCGTGGCCGAGGTGGCTGCCGAGGCCGTCACCAGCGTCTCCCGGATCGAGAGCTATGCCTATCCGGTGATGCTGGAGCGTCAGAGCATGGCCGACAAGGCCAGGGCGGCGCACCCGATGGTGGACGGCAACCCGACGCGCAAGACCCTCGAAGAACTGGTCACGGCGACGCTGCGGCAGCGTGGTCACGCCAACGGCATGCGGTGGGACGCCTACCGGCCGGACGACGCCGGCTGGATCGTCGCCGTGCACTGGCATGCCGGCCGCAGCGACAACCACGCCACCTGGGACGTCCACGCCGGCCCCCGCACGAACACGCTGCGCGCCCGGGACGACGCCGCGCGTGAGTTGCTCGACCCCTCGCCCCGGCCGTTGCGGACCATCACCGAGCCCGTCTCCGAAGCGATGCCCGCCGAGGCCGGCACCGCGTTCGACCAGTTGTTCGGCGACGCCGTCGCCCGCCCGGCCGCCGCCGGTGCCGCCGGTGCCGACGCTCGGCTGCCCGAAGCGACCCGG
>JBIOVW010000266.1:0-2063 GCA_044867945.1 Nakamurella sp.
CGCCGACAACACCGACACCTACGCTTTCGTCAGCCCGGACCGCCCGGACACGGTGACCATCATCAGCAACTACATCCCGCTGGAGGATCCGGCGGGCGGGCCGAACTTCTTCGAGTTCGGCGACGACGTGCTGTACCGCATCAACATCAACAACTCCGGTGACGCGCGGGCCGACATCGTTTATGAGTTCCGGTTCGAGACGACGATCCGCGACGAGAACACCTTCCTGTACAACACCGGACCCATCGACTCGTTGGGCAGCAAGAACTTCAACCGTCCGCAGACCATGACGGTCACCGAGGTCCGGGGGAACCACCGGCGGGTGCTCGGCAAGAAACTCCCGACGCCGCCGTGCAACATCGGGATCCGGTCGACGCCGAACTACCCCGCCCTGGCCGACGCCGCGATCACCGACCTCGGGGACGGTATCCGGGTCTTCGCCGGGCAGCGGCTGGACGGCTTCTACGTCGACCTCGGGTCGGTGTTCGACCTGGCGGCGCTCCGGCCGTTCCAGAGCCTGCACCTGATCCCGACCGCCAACGCCGACGGCGTGAACGCACTGCGCGCGTTCAACGTGCACACGATCGCCGTCCAGGTGCCCATCAAGCGGCTCACCCGGGACGGATCCGTGCCCACCGAGGTGATGAAACGTGAGTCGGTGCTGGGTGTCTGGGCCTCCGCGCATCGGCAGAAGGGGCGGTATCAGGACGACTCGCGCAGCACGACGTCCGGCCCGTTCACCCAGGTGTCACGACTGGCGAATCCGCTGTTCAACGAGGTGATCGTGCCAATGAGCCGCAAGGACAAGTGGAACCGGGTGTCCCCCGCTCAGGACGCCCAGTTCGCCAAGTATGTCGCCCAACCCGAACTGGCCCGGCTGCTGCCCGTGCTCTACCCCGGTGTCTTCCCGAACCTGGCCGCGCTGAAAGCCGATCGTGCCGACCTGCTGGCCATCCTGCTCACCGGGCTGCCAGGCGGGCTCGTGCCCGGATTCCAGAACTACACCGGACGCACCCAGGCCGACATGCTGCGGCTGAACATGGCAATCCCACCGTCGGCCGCGCCGAAGGTCAACGGGGTGATCGCCGGCGACCTGGCCGGGTTCCCGAACGGTCGCCGGGTGTTCGACAATGTCGTCGCGATCGAACTTCGTGCGGTGGCCGGTGCCCTTTACCCGCTGGTCGACAAGAACTATGTGCCCGACGCCGCCGCCGGCGCGCTGTTCGACCTCGTGGACGGTAACAGCGGACCACCGCCGTCGGTCACGTACCTGAACCGGTTCCCCTACCTGGACCACCCGGTGGGCGGGTACCAGGTGCAGCCGCTGTCGGTGGCGTCATGAGCCATTCCTGGACCGAGCACCATCCGCACGTCCAGGGTGGACCGGCGGTGTTGGACATCGGCGACGACATCGGCGCCCTGGTCGTCACGATGCGACCGGAGGACCGGGGGCGGGAGTTGCACCTGCGCAGCGACCACGAGCCGCCGGTCGCGGTGCACACTGGGGTGTGGGCGCGCCGGACCCCGTCCGGCGAGATCACCACGGCGGTCTTCGGCGAGTTGCTCGCCGGCCGGTACGGCGTGCTCGACGCGTCGGGCGCGGTGATCCGCCGGGTCGACATCCGGGGCGGAGAGCTCGCGGCGGTGGATCTGGCCGGGTCCGCCGGGTAAGCCGGGCCCGACAATTTCCCCTTGAAGACCGCTGTATCGCGATATATCGTCGAGCTATCGCGACCGATCTTCAGGAGGCGAGAATGACATCATCCGACTGCGGCGCCCCCGGTTCCTGGGACGTACCCGGCATGATTCGAAAGGCGTTGATGGACAGTGGGTTCGGGGCGGGCGGGCCGTTCGGTCCGCCCGGACCTCCGCCGGGTGCGCCGCCCGGGGACGGCCCTCGGCGCGGTCCTGGTCCGCGGCGCGGTGGACCGTGGGGCGGCGGACGCCGTTGGGACTGGGGCCCGGGCAGCTGGGACCCGTGGTCGGGCGGTCCTGGAGGCCCCCGCGGCTCCCGGCAGCGCGGCCGGGCCGGCCGCGGTGACGTGCGCTCGGCCGTGCTGGCC